>JAESSS010000062.1 GCA_016763975.1 Candidatus Altimarinota bacterium | reverse complement strand
TTGCCCCATCATAGCCGTTTTAGGCAAATCCAATCCATCAATTTTCATCGCACCAGTCGCCGCCAAAAAGGCTGAACCGGCAATCGCCGATTTAGTTAATTCATTTGTCCCAGCAAAAAGCCCTTCATCTCTCATTTTAAATCTATCACTCTTAAAGCCAATACCCATCACATCCTTTATAAACAAAATTCCAAACATTTCATCCAAAGACTTAAGCGCAGAATCAAAGCAAAGCAATGCACTGAATTTCTCATCCTTAGAACGTTCGAGCACTTCAGCCCTCAAAACTCGCCATTCCTCCAAAGCAGAAGTGGCAACTGCACAAACCCTATCTTTTGAAAGTGTATCCCTAGGACTCAAAGCACTAATCCCTTTTTCAATCTGCATCAAATCCCTAAAAACTCTTACAAAGTTGTCCCCATCTTTACGATCGATTGGCAACGGCACCCCGGGAATATCTTCAGGATAAAGTTCATTACAATATCTCTCAAAGCCTTCATTTCCTCCTAACAAATAAACCATTAAATTCGGATCTGTACCAGCTAGCACTTGCCGTGTATATAAATAATATGATTCGAAAGAATTAAGTTTTTCCAAACAATGTTCTAAAACACAAAGTTCCCTATAATAATCAAAATCAGCAGGATAATATTTTGTCCTTCCATCCTCCCATTCTTCAACACAAATACGCTTAATCTCCATAATCATTCCAACTAAAATCCTAGTATATAAATCCTCATTTTCATCAAAAAGTTCAAGCATACTCGGATCTTTTGCCTTTTTCATAAAAGCTTCCAATGCTGCCTCCTGACCAGGACCATGCTTTTTCCAAGCCAAGTCAAATAAACATGCACGTAATCCACCATATCCTTTTAAATCTGGAAGCTCTCTCCCCAATTCCATCATTCGATCAATCTTTTCAGGCTCCTCAAAATAACATCTAACAAAATCTCCATCATACCCCATCACTTCGCAAGCACTATGCCCCATAACCCCCATAAACTCAGTCAGTTTCGCCAACATCCCATCCCTCAATTTAAGATTAGCCAACTCTTTAAGAAAAGGTGAACGTTCAGAACCCAACATCAAAACAAGTGAATTAAGCGATTTCATATCAGCAAAAGCACCGAGATAAACAACACATTCCTCAAAACTATCAAAAATTCCCATCAAGGTAGCATAGGACTGCAAAACATGTAATTTTGTACGATTTTTTAAATCACTAGCCTCCAATAAAGCAAAAACCCTTCTCACCTCCTCCTGCTCCCCCAAACAAGCTACATGCAATTTTCCAAGCAAACCACCAACAGAACGTGAATAATACCTATCTTCTGCAAACTGATACTCCCTACCAGAACCGATATAGCGAATACCTTCAGCCATAGCATAAATATCTAAGCCCAAATCCTTATTATCACCCAACGCATCCCAAGCCTTCAACTCTTTAATCACACTATGTAAATCATGTAGACGAGGGGTATGAGCAAAATCACCAGGGGAGGCTTCAATCATTTTCATATAGACTCCCACTGCATCTTCAATAGGAGGGTTTTCAATCAAACCTTTAATAATCTCCGGAAAATAATTAAAAAACTTATCAGCACAAAGATCACTCCCCGTGCCAGCTGAACTGTGATGCCAATAAGATTTAAACGAAGCCAATATCTCCAAAGACTTTTCTTGATACGCTTCCGGTAATTTTTCAAAAAGCTCCTTCAAAGCAAATTCAACTCTCTTAATACCTTTTGTATAACTCCCTCCACCATAATGTGGATCACAGAAAAAACCTTGATAGCTGGCAGCGAGCATAGCCCCATATTTTCCATATTTCTTATAAAAATACTCAAACTGGCCATCCACAGGAACACCCATGGAATAGCAATCTAAATGCCTACCCATAAAAGGTTTGAAAAATTCCTTTATCAGCTCCGGTGACGTACGATTGGACGTAGCTTGAAACTGATGTTGCAAAAGCCTCGGAATACATTCCATCATCACATCAAACATCTCTCTCAAATCCTCACCATCTCTCATCATTCCCACCAAAGTAGGCAAAACTTCACGTTTAAAATAGCCTTTGTCAGGCATCGGCTCCCAATTATCGTCAGGATCTACGTCAACCGCCGCAGCCAAAACCTTAGCACTACAAAACTTTCTATTCCCCCTATACTCGCGAATCGCTGCCTTTTTGCACCACTGTACCCTGGCTTCCTCAAATTGAGCATCCAGCTCCTCAACAACCTCAGCCAACTCAACAGAATAAAAACCAGCTTTCACCGCCTCCACAACAGTCATAACCTCATCACTGCGCTCAGGACTCCCCTCTTCATCAAGCAAACACCAATTACCACCACGTCTATCAATTTCCGCCCTCGCAACTGCATCCGCTTCCTCTGAACCAATAGCTAATGGATTTGTATCACCAAAAAACCACTGACCATAATTCCCCCAATACCCATCCTCAATCGGATCTTCAAATTCGAAACTATCAATAGCCACAACAAAAAAGTTAAAGGCGATCAACCTACCACCATTTAACCGCTATATCAAGCCCTACTCGGTCGCCACACTCTCTTCAATCGCCTGCAACAAATCCTCCAAACGATACTCCCCATGCAAAACAACTGTACCGATCAATTCTCCAACAATATAAACACTCCTCACCATTTCCCCACTGGCATAATAATCAAAATTAACATCCACCTCATCAAAAAGATCAAAAATCGCCCCTCTAACTTCATAAACCAATTCATCTCCTTCTTTTAATGAAACCCCATCAAGACCAACCGATATTCCATATTCAGGAAATCTTTCCTCCACAACATAATTTCTCGCAATTCTCTGTGAATTAGTCTCAATATTTAATTCTTCTTCCACCTCAACCTTCTCCTCTTCCGGAACATCACTAAACAAAGAAAGTAAATTCGATACTTTAATAGAACGCTCAATCACCAAATCATCTCCACGATAAACTTCTCTCAAAGTGCCATTATTCCTGTCATAAATAGCAGAAAACTTAATGCCCAAAAGCACTCCGCTCATATCAACAAAACGCTGAGAAACATCGTCAAAATCACTGAATTCCACAGAACTCACCCCAAAGGAATCAAATTCTAAGCGAATCTCAGTCTCAACCTCCCCCAAACTCACCACCTCCCCCACTCCAAGCACATCTTCAGTCAACTCAAGAATGCTTCTAAATCGATCAGCCTCCAAAAGATAACTTTCAAAACGTTCAAAATGAGTTAAACCATAAGTTTTGGAATTATTATATTCAGGACTCTTCAAATATCCCCAAAAATCACTAACATCATTTAAATCACTACGGTAAACATCAAAAATCGCCACATTGCTCGTATCAATCGGAATCAAACTATCTGCCTCCGAAACCAAACGCAGTATGATCTTTTTTGCTTCTTCCATACCCACAGAACCTTCAAAGAAAAACTTCTGTAAACGTGACAAATAATCAATTTTTTCCTCCACCAATCCCTGCACAACTTCCTCTCTTCCTTGCCCAAAATCATACAATCTCAATAATTCCTCTTCCATCATCGATTTTAATTCAAAATTACGATCAGCATAAGAATCCGCATAACGTAGAAAAAGGTTAGACATCAAATTATTCTGAAATTCAATATACCTACGATAATCATCAGTTTCCGCACCAATACCCAAACTCATCTCAAAAGCAGATTCATAATCAATCAAAGCATCCCTCAATTCTGCCCCCTGCAAAGATCGATAAACATTCCAAAATCTAAAAGCGGCAATTTCACGACGACTCTTGAATCCATCAAATAATTTATCCAAAATCAGAGAAGTAGAATGATCACGATCAAAAAGTGACAATTTTTGAATATAAATATTTACCAAAGCCCTAAAACGAACATTTTGTTTAAAAGTCGGTCCCAAAGATTTTAACTGCCCTTCATAAGAGGACAAAGCCACAGTCATCTTGGCATCATCTCCTTGAACTGCATGAAAAACAGATTCATCCAAAAATCCAAAAAGACGATCAAAATTCAATTGATCTTTTTTATCAGGAATAAAAGTAAGATTTTCTTCTGCCCAAAATACGAATCCATCCAAAAACGAAGTCCCTTCAGGCAATTTAGCCAAAATCTCTACTTCCAAATCCCTCCTCACCCCCTCCATATAATCCTTGTCTGCACGTATTTTGTCCTCAACTAAATCACGACTCTCCTCAGAAATAGCCGCAAACTTAAATTCCTTTTTTAATTTCTTATTCAAAAGCAAAGCAATCCTCTCATCAACTTTGTCTAAAAAGATATTCACCTCAGAATTTTGCGGTACCAACATCACATTCATAAATTCCGGAGAAAACTGATCAAAAGTAGCATCCACATCAATATCCTCAAGCAAAAACCCAACATATACATCTCCAGCAAACACCTTTAAATCAATATTGCCATCTTTAAAATCAGCAGAAAAAGCAGCTCGTCTCGGCATCAAAACAACATTTCCATAATCCAAAACCATCGCATCATGCACCAACTCGAAATTAGCCCAATAATTACCTGAATTAACAGCTACAACATCATTATCAAAGTGCAAATCCGCAACATCATCAAAACGAATCAAAGCAGAATTAGGTAAAATATTTGCTTTTTCATAGTCAAATTCACTAAATTCTTCCGAAAGTTCAATAGTTTCTTCTGCTAAGGAGAATTCCAAAAGAAAAGTTCCCAAAACAAGCAAAATTCCGATGATCGGGAACAAAATCACCTCAAGAAGTTTCCTAGATTGTTTCTCATTCGACTCTTTCATAATAAAACTTAATCTTCAAATTATAGCATAAAAGAGCCAAAAACTCAATCCTGCAAGCCAAATTAAGCACTTCAGTAGCTAAGAATTTGAAAAAATGGTAAATTCTGATCTTAACTACTAAATCGTCTGAAAATGGGCATTAATCAACAATTTAAAAGACTAGTTCCAGAAACATACGAAGTAGATGAAAGCGATTTGGCCTCCACCCAACTCTTAAGCGAACTTGGGATTGTTAGTGAAAAACAAATCAAACTATCAAGAGTAAAAAGAAGGGAAAAAGCACAAGAAGTCTCCAAAACTCCAGAAGAAGAACGCAAAGGACTAGAAGGACACGAAGAACTTTCAGCAAGATTGGGCATAACAAATACAGAACAAATTCGATCTTTACCTACAGGATGGAAATTCATGCAAATCACAGTAAACAAAAGTGATGAAAGCGCAGCAGCAATCCTTTTTAGCGATCTAGCCCTAAGCTGTGACGATAGTTTTGTAGGTGGAACAAAAGACAAAACAAGAACTCTAACCTACGCAATCCCCAACGAATCAAACGCAGTCACAATAGCCAAAACTGCACAAGCACGAGGAATAAGCGCAATAATAGCCGTCTCATATGAAGAAAATCCTCGCTTCATCGTAAGTAGAGGAGGGCGAATCATGCCCCTAATTAGCAAAATGCACTCCGCCGTCATTCCAAAAGAAGATTTCGAACAATCTCACTTCGCCATGGTCAGCGAAGGAGGAACATCAACGAAAATAGAAAACCTCAACCAATTACAAACACGTAAAAAATCATTTTCTGAATTCAGCCCTTCAGCATCAGCAATTGCATTCACAAAATTCAAAGGCCAAAGACGTCCATCACAGGGTCCCGGCCTTGCACTTTCCATCGACCTCAGAGAATTCCCCAATCAAAACGGCAAAATCAACCCAGATCTCGCAACATTTTTTAATGAAGTAATTGTCCCAATCAAAGACTCTCCACAATACACAATTGTCGAACAAGACGGATACCTCTGCGTAGTTGCTACCGCAGAAAGTTTAATGAAAAGTTTAGGACAAACACAAAAAGATTTCTTCGCAAAAACAGGAAGAAAATCTAATTCATTCATCACAGAAATAAACATCGAACACGAAGGAGCAGAGCAATTCACAGTCGAAGGTTTGCCAAATGAAAATTTAAGAAAAAAAGAAAAACCCAAAAAAGCTTCCTACTCTTACGGAACAAATCTAAACACAAGACTACGTGATCATGCCACTCGTGAAACAAGAGGATGCCAAGTGACATTAAAAGAAATTGACGCAGAATTATCAGAAATAGAAAACTTCCAAGCAATCATCGACAGTCTCAAAGAAGGTGGTCCACGCGAACACATGGGAGCCAAACAAGACATCAGAGCAGCAATCAAAGCCTTACGCGATCCCAACATTAGAAAACTAATCATTAACGGGCCTGCAGGTGTAGGCAAATCCAGTTTAGTAGAATTTCTGATCAAAGCCGGATACATCAAAAATCCATTACGCCTCTATATCGATCCGGGAGAATCCGACATCCCCGGCGCAGCACTCGCCTCTATCACCACATATATTGTGGAAGATGCACGCAAACGGCTAACAAAAAAGGAAATTAAATTTGCATCACTCAGCCCCGCCGGCAAAAACATCTTCACTGCATTTGCAAAAATTGCTGACATGAGCACTATTCAAAAACGCAAAATAGCTCAAGAACAACCTCAAGCTCTAGTAAAACTTACTACTCAATACATCACACTTCTTAGCCAAAACTACGGGAACGTCACCCCCATTTTTGACAACTCTGAAGCAAAAGACGCCTTTTCAGCTCCTTTCATTCACCAAATAATGGAAGGCCTTGCCGAAATCCCAGCAGGAAGATGCACAATGATCGAAACAGAAAGAAACGAAGCCAGATACACCGATTTAAAAGGAAAAGCTTCAAACGGCAATATAGAAAAAACACATGGCAAAAATTCCGTAATAGCTATGACCGCAAAAGGTGCAGACTTCAATGAAAAACAACTCACCACACATTTTGTAATTGGTTGTTTAGAAGAATCACTAAACTTAGATCTAGCCGAAGACACTCAACAGTATCACCAAGACTTAGAGAAATACACGGTTGATCCACAAATCATCGAGAAATTAATGGAAATTGACGGACTGAACGCACTGCAAATGACCAGTATCATGCAAGTCCTTGCACCAGAACTAGAACTTGGTGCAGGAAACGTAATCTCAGTAAAAAGTGGCTCAAACAGCTTCAACGCACTGGCAAATGTACACTCCGCCAGAGATCTCGCAGGATTTCACGCAAACATGCTCAACCACCTCAACAAAAAAATCCCAAATGCAAAAGCCCTACTCGAGATATTGGCCATTACAAAAGGAAAAATCACTTTAGCTCAAGCAGCAGAGGCAATTGGAATGCAATATTCCGAAATCCAAATGGCCGTCGAAGTATTAATAAAAGACAACTACATCGTAGCCGCAAACAAAGCAGATATTGAGAAAAAAGACAGCAGTGAACTTGGAGATCTCCAGTTTTCAATCCGCCACTCCTCTTTTGCCGCAACCATCGAATCAGGAATGTCCTCAAAAGACCGAGGAACAAGATCTGAACAACTCGACGAATTGGTAAGCACACTCAAAGACCCTCAACTTGTACTAACCATAAAAGGAAACATCTCCGCAATCGCCGAAAAAGATGACAACGATTTCTGGAAAGCCTACGCACGAATGCTCAACGAAGCATACAGTAATCCTAAAATTGATTCCTACACAGTAGCACTATCAGTACTCGACCAATTCGACCCAGAATCCACAACTACAAGTGGAATTGCCTTCCACGAGTTATTAAAAGGAGAGACAGAAATAAGCGAAGATCTAAAAAAAGTAATACTGCGAGCATTAATAGAAGTAGCCAGAAATGCTGTATTCCAAGGACGTTTTGAACAAATCGAAGAGGCAATCACCGCCTTCGAACAAATTTCCGAAGTCATTCCCAAAAGCAAAGTAGACCCTATCGCTGTACAAGACGCTTACCTTGCTGGCTATCACGCA
>JAESSS010000061.1 GCA_016763975.1 Candidatus Altimarinota bacterium | reverse complement strand
GCTTATTGTAAATGAACTGAGTGAGGACAATAAATTATCCCCACTCATGCGGTCAACGTGTTTACTGTCCGTTTACTTTACGAACGTTTTCTGTGCCTGGAACTGGTGTTCCTTCTGTTCCACGACCTTCGTCAGTGTGTTTTTCGTCGTCTGGCATTTCGTCAGAGTGACTTTTTTCTGGAGCTGGAGCGTCGCTTGGTGCTGCGTCAGCTTTTGGTGCAGGACCAGCATCGTCACCTTCAGTTAGAGTAACTTTGTGAGAAAGATTGTTTCGGCCTTTTTCGTCGATTTTCATCAATTTAACTCTAAGTGGATCTCCTTCTTTTACAACATCTGAAACATTTTCAACTCTGTGATTAGCTAGTTCTGAAATGTGAACTAGACCGTCTTTTCCTGGCATAAATTCTACGAAAGCTCCGAAGTCCATTACTTTTACAACTTTACCGTCATAAATTTTTCCAACTTCTGGAAGAGCTGTAAGATCTTTAACCCATTGAAGGGCTTTGTCTCCGCTCTCTTGATCTGGAGCAGTGATACTTACAATTCCTTCGTCTTGGATATCGATTTCAACACCACATTCTTTTGTGATTGCTTGGATAGTTTCTCCACCTTTTCCGATTACAATACGGATCATTTCCGGATCGATCTTGTGTGAGATAATCATTGGAGCGAATTTTGACATTTCAGTTCGTACTTCTGGAAGAACTTTGAGCATTTCACCCATAATGAAGTCACGTCCTTGTTTGGATTGAGCAAGTGCTTCTTTCAGTAGGCTGAGTTGAAGTCCTTTGATCTTGATATCCACTTGTAGGGCAGTGATTCCGTCAGATGTTCCAGTAATTTTTAAGTCCATGTCTCCTGCGAAGTCCTCCATTCCTTGGATATCGGAAAGGATTTTGTATGTTCCAGATTCTTTGTCCATAACCAATCCCATAGCAATACCAGCAACTGGTTTGCGGATTGGGACACCTGCTGCCATCAGTGAAAGTGTTGAACCACAGACTGATGCCATTGAGGATGAACCGTTACATTTGATGATTTCTGAGACTACCCAGATTGTATAGGCGAAGTCTTCTTTTGGTGGAAGTACAGGGATCAAAGCGCGTTCCGCTAGATCTCCGTGACCGATTTCACGACGACTTGCTCCTCTCAGTGGTTTGATGTCTCCAACTGCGAATGGAGGAAAGTTGTAGTGGTGGAAATATCTGCGATCTTTGTCGTCGTCGAGTGAATCCATTACTTGTGCGTCTCCTGGAGCTCCAAGAGTTGTGATTGTAAGTGCCATTGTTTCTCCTCTTTGAAAAATTACTGATCCGTGTGGACGAGGAAGAACGTCGAGAACAACGCTAATAGGACGAACGTCTGTAAGACTACGACCATCTAGACGGATTTCTTGTTCAAGAATCTTCTTGCGCATGCTCTTTTCAAAAAGAGAGTTGATAGTGTCTTTGATTTCACCTTCTGAAACTGTTCCTTCTTCTAGTTCAGCTGTGAATTGAGCGAGAACTGTTTCTTCGATTTCGTGTAGTTTGTGTTTTACTTCCGTCTTTGTAACTCCAGAAACTCCTGCGAGCATCTCAGCTGTTACAAGACCAGTAACTTTTTCGACCATAGTCGCGTCTTTTTCTACGACAGCCGCTTTGATCGGTGTGATTTCGTACTGAGCAGCAAAGTCGATCTGCAATTGGCAGATTTGTTTGATGTGAGTGTGTGCTATTTCAAGAGCTTCTAGAAGAACGTCGTCTGTAATTTCATTTGCAGCAGCTTCTACCATAGTGATTGCATCCAATGTTCCGGCAACTACTAGGTCGAGGATTCCTGCTTCTACTTCTTCGTAAGTTGGATTGACGATAAGTTTGCCATCCACGTAACCCATTCTGACAGCTCCGATTGGACCTTCGAATGGTGCGCCACTGAGCATCAAAGCCATTGAAGCGGCGTTGATAGCTGTTGTTGCAGGGTTCACTTCAAGGTCTGCAGAAAGAGCAGAACAGATGATTTGAACTTCGTTAGTTGTTCCTTTTGGAAATAATGGACGACAAGGTCTGTCGATCAAACGAGAGATCAGAATTGAATTTTCTGAAGGTCGACCTGGTCTTTTGATGAAACGACTACCTTTGATTTTGCCGGCAGCGTACATATTTTCTTCGTAATCTACGAACATTGGAAACCAAGCAGCTCCTGGTTTACCTTTTTCACTCATTGAGGCGTTGCCCATGACAACTGTGTCCCCCAAAGATACGATAGCGTAACCGCTAGCGTAAGTTTCGATTGGGCCAGTCGTGATTTTAAATTCGCGACCTGCCAAATCCATGGTCATTGTTTTTGCTTCCATAAAATATGGGATTAAATATATAGTCCCTTGGAAGCAAATCTGGAATTTGTTTTCGCCTTAGCGAAAGTAACAAACTTCAGGCTAGTAGAGATACTAATCTGGAGCCTATTACTGTCAGGCTGATTTCCTCCTTCGGGATGATTTTAAAGAACTATTTGCGCAGTTTCAATTTCTTCAGTACCTCTTCATAAAGCTCCTTCTTGTTGAATTTGAGATATGAAAGGTGTCCTCTACGCTTTCCAACCATTTTCAAAAGTCCTTTTCGAGAGTGATGATCTTTTGGATGTTCTTCAAGATGTTTTGATAGTTCGTTGATTCTTTCAGTAAGAATGGCAACTTGTACCTGTGAGGAACCAGTGTCTTTGTCGTGAGTTCCGTGTTTCTTGATGATTTTCTTTTTCTTATCTCTCTTCATGGGGATATAATTGATGAATAATTGAATTTTTTGTTGCGGAAAAAACTTTACTTGAAATGTCATAATCTGGCAAGAGAAAATTCCTTAAAGGGCAGTTTAGAGCCACTTCTTATACTTGAAAATTCCTAACATCACAAATACCACCAAGATCATGAAGCCGGAGACTATTAGCGCAGATTCATTACCCTCTGAATAAGGGAGATTTGCAATGTTCATACCGTAAAATCCGGTAATGAATGTGAGAGGCAACATAATTACTGAAAAAAGTGTCAGTACCTTGATTACGTTATTAGTGTTGTGGGAAATAATGGATTCATTGGTTTCGTGGAGAGAAACGACCAGTTCTTGGAGGTTTTCTAGTTGATTCCACATCTTTTCTATCTTATCCACGATGTCATCGAAATAGACGTCGAGATTTTCTGGAAGGAATTTCTTATTTTTGTGTTCTAGTTGAGCGATGATGGCGCGTTGCGGCATGATGATGCGGCGGAAGTTGATGATGTCCTTCTTAAGGAGGAGGATTTCGCGTAGACGATCACGGGAGCGCACAGTGTCAAATACGTCGTGTTCGAGATCAGATATTTGTTTAGAAATGTCTTCTAATAAAGGAAAACCAGATTCAAAAATGTCATCGATAATCATATGTAGGAAGTATCCAGTCCCCTTTTCCATATATTCTTTACGTTGGACTTTGTCTTTTTCAAGATTGGCAAACACTTTTTTGATGATGGGATTGCTGTGATGAACAGTGATTATATATTTTTGTGAGATGAAAATATCTACTTCATCACCGCGAATTTGTTTCTTTTTGTGGATAGGTGTTCGCAAAACGAGGAAAAGATAATCTTCGTAATCATCTATTTTTGGACGCTGAATACCGGAAAGACAATCTTCCAGATCGAGAGGGTGAAAGTCGTAATTTTGTTTGAGATACTTAATGGAATCCTCATTAGGACTACTAATGGAAATCCAGGTGAAGCCTCCTTCTTTATGAACTATTTTTTCGATTTCGTTTTCGTGCATTGCTAAAATATATGTGAGGCAAGGGATTTAGTCAAAGGTCAATACTTCGAGGATCAACATAGCCGAGCTTGTGGACACCCTGAACGTACTCGCCTATGTTTTCAGCATTTCTCTTTCGAAAAATTTCAGCAAATTCTCTGGGATCATCGATATCCGCTACTGTCCATCCAGCTCGCTCCCAACTGGCAATAACATTTGGGTTTTTGGAATCCCCCATCCAGACAGCATCGGGGTCTTTGCTCATTGTCTCTTCAAAGAGAGTTTTTTTTAACTTTTTGCTGAATCCCTTTTGGGTGTAGCCCTTTGCAGTTGAGGCACTTGTCAGTTCGTATAACTGTCTACCATCAGACATTTGTTCTCTTTTTCGTACTCCAACTATCGAAACGATTTTTCCATCCAAATAGAGACCAACAAATTCTGTTTCGTTCCCCTTCCAATCTCTCCCCTCTTTAATCATCTGCTGAAAGTGCAGTTTTCTGCCCTCTGCAAAATATTCTATTCTCCTTGTTAATGCTGAGCGGTCCTTTTTAACTAAGTCACCTACAACTCTATGAAACTTGAGGCCTATGCCGTGTACTAGGTTTCTTGCTACAGGGGCCTCCTGATTCTCAGCAAGATTATAGCCGTGCTCATACAAGTCATCGGCAAAGGTATCAGCATCTTCACCTGATAGTCTTACTATTGATGCTGGCCGTCCTTCAAATTCAAATTCCTCCAGTATCTCTCCCTGTAATTTGTGTTCATTTGTTTCTGACATCTAGGTATTTTAGCATGATTCAGCGCTTTAATCGACGGTATTTCTGGTAGAGCTCATCATCAATATGCTGGATTTGGTGATGCTCTTTGCATAAAGGAATCAATGAATCGTGTGAATGTGAGTTTTTCCATGGAATCTGATGATGATATTCCTGCGCCGGTTTGTGGCAGAGGGCACAATTGTCTCCAAGTTCTCTCTTTTTTGAAGCTGGAATATGTCGTGTCACCGTACTTTTCTGGACTTTTCGAGTCTTTTGTTGTGGGAAATATTTTGTGAATAACTCAGTCATCATGTTTTTCAAAGCTAATTTGTTGGAATGACCCTGAAACTTTTCCTGAAGTTTTCTGAACATAAATTCAGTCTCTTCATCCATATCCACACTAAGTTCTGTGCGTTTTTCACCTTTGATATCTTTTACAAAAATAATTAAAGAATCTTTGTTGAGAGATTTTGCTGCTTTGATCATTTCTTTTTGGTTTTCAGTCGTGGTCACAGAATTGATAATAGCTGCTTTGTGTACACCGATTTCGCGAATCGCTTCTGCCAAAAGTGGCTTAGCGCTAAGATCTAAACCGAGTCTTTTCCGCACCGCACTCGGCGCCAAACCCCCAAATTTCCCAGCATATTCAACAATCGAATCAGCATACTTCCGCCAAATTCCCGACCTAAATATCTCCGGCAAAATCGCCAACATCGCATTTGTTAGTTTTCGTCTTTCTCTGCCTAATTGTACAAATTCTTCATGAAGTTTCATAAGATTGATTAGAGGATACTTATTATATCACTCCTTGGTATAGATAATAGCTCCAGTAAGCGAAAAGAACATGTTTTTCTCATCGAAAAGATTAACTGAATTTTCACGCATAAGCAGAGACAAATAACGCAGGTCACAGCACGAAAATCACAATCAAACAAAACTTTTCCACAAATCTTCGCAAAAAAGGCTCCAGACAGGCTGGGGCTTCTAGCTACAACACAAGAATCCCGTCAATCGCAAAACCACCCCACCGTACTTTTCTGGACAAATTACTCGAAACATAGTGAAAGCACAGACCACACAGCTACCCCATTGACTTCCCCTCATATCCCCCTAGAATAATCCTATGAACTATAAACAGTTAATTGCTGATTCTTGGGGATATACTCAGAATAATAAGAAGATAATTTTCTGGTTTGGATTCTTCCCTGCCCTATTTACTACTACTGTGGGAGTGGGATATATGGTTTATCAGTTTTTTGCTTTTAAAACTTCGTTTTTGTTTAGCGATGAAGAACATAGCTTTCTTTATGATGTGGTAGAGGTGTTGTGGGGCTTTGCCAAAACGCATTTGTCTTGGACTTTGCAGATTATTATTTTTGCAATATTGTTTGTGATCTCTTATATGCTTATTCCTACTTTGGCAAAGGCATCCGCCATTCAGTCTATTGCAAGGAGTAAGAATGGACAAAAATCTGGAGTATCAATCGGTTTGAGGCATGGGATCATGTCTTTTTTGAAATTGTTTGAATATCATTTGTTAATCAAAACTTTCGCATTTTTCTCAATCTTGCTGGAAATGTCTTTTGTTATACGCAATTTGGGTGTGGGGATTTTTAAGATACTGTTGCCAATTTTCATACTCTATATGGTTATTGGGCTGATTCTGACCCTGTTGTTTACTTATAGTGACTTTTTTATTGTGATTGATGATGATGGGGTTTTTGAATCGATGAAAAAATCTGCGAAATTGGTGGTAATGCACTGGAAATACACTTTTCTGATCACAATGTTGATGATTATCATTGGTGTGAGGATATTTATTCAGGCTATTTTGGTCTTTTTGATTCCCGCTTTGATTATTCTAATTACCGGTTATTTTGTCACTATTGCACTGCAAGGAATAGGTATTATTGTGGGCGGACTTGTAGGTATTGTGGCATTGGTTCTTGCCGCTTATCTAAACGGCATAGTAGATGTCTTTGCTTATAGTGTTTGGACCCATACTTTCTTGGAATTGAGCTCAGAAAAAGAACTTTCAGCTAGAGAAGTACTTGTAGATGATATTGGAAGTGATGATCACGACTATTCTGGACACAAGAATTTGGGCTAAATCAAGCCGTTTCTTCTTGTTTTCACCATTGACTTGGTCCTCTTTTTGTTGTATGATTTAGTATAATGGAATTTAGTATTCCATCAAAAACAAATATGAGCTCACTTTCACAAAATAATAAGATTGCAATATCCGCCATAGCGGTGTTTATCGTGTCATTCTCGGTAATGCTTTTCTTCCTTGAAAACAGCAATTCCGGTCTTTCTGACAGCGGCAAAGCCAGCGTAATGCATGCTAGCGAAGCTCACGTAGAAGAAGGTATTTTTGTGGATATAGAAGACGTTTATAAGAGTTATACAACCAGTGATGAAGATCCTATTTTTGTTACGAATCCAGAGGGAGATATCAAATATAGTGAACAAGTTGTTTGTGATATTTTTCGATCAAAATGTGATGCGATGGATGGTGAATTAATTTTTGACCATATTGATAGTCGTGATCTTGCTGATTTCACAGGGACTTATGCAAAAATTGTACAAACCGGTGAATCTAAACAAGCCCTTGGGCCATACAGAATCCATGATTCCTTGGTGCTTTTGAGTGCATTCCCTATCGAAGGTGAAGAGGGCGTACATAGCGTGGTATTTGCAGTGAAGGATATTACGGCTCAGGTTGAACGTGCAGTGGAGGAGGAGGAATTAGACTGGATGCACGATGTTGATTATCGAGATGAGCTTAGTTTTGTTTGGTCCTAAGTCGGGAAGGAATAAGATATTTTGCCACGCACATTGCGTCGAAGGCTTCTTTTACCTATAATTGCGGGGTAATTATCCTTTTTTGTAATATATGGAATCCTATCAAGCACGAAAAGTTGAAGAGAAGTGGCAGAAAAAATGGCTGGATGGAGACGTGTACAAAGTGAATTTAGATGATAGTGCTGAGAAATACTACAATCTAGTGATGTTTCCCTACCCTTCTGGAGATAGGCTGCATATTGGTCACTGGTACAATTATGGACCGGCTGATTCGTGGGGGCGTTATATGAAAATGCAGGGCAAAAATGTCTTTCAACCAATGGGTTACGATAGTTTTGGTTTGCCTGCTGAAAATTATGCGATCAAAACCGGGGTGCATCCGAGCGAAAGTATTGAGACAAATACTGCCAAGATGACCGATCAAATGTCCAAGATTGGGGCGATGTGGAATTGGGAGCAAAGTGTAAAAACTTCTGATCCCAGTTATTACAAATGGACTCAGTGGGTTTTTCTTGAACTTTTCAAAAACGATTTGGCTTACAAAAAAAAGGCGCCGGTGAATTGGTGTCCATCATGCAAAACAGTTTTGGCCAATGAACAAGTGCAAAATGGCAGCTGTGAACGTTGTAAAAGCGAAGTAACAAAACGAGATCTAAATCAGTGGTTTTTCAAAATCAGTGACTATGCTGAGAAGCTTTTGGATCACGATGGGCTGGATTGGCCTGCAAAAACTGTGACAATGCAGAAGAATTGGATTGGAAGGAGCGAGGGATGCAATATTCATTTTCCGATGGAGGAAGGCGAGGATCTTTTGAGCTGCTATACGACTAGACCCGATACTATTTATTCTGTGACATTTATTGTGATGGCTCCGGAACATCCTTTGGTGGATGAGTTTGTAAAAGGCACAAAATATGAGGCTGAGGTGGAAAAAGTGCGTAAGGAAATCAGCAAACAATCAATTATTGAAAGAACTTCTGAGGGTGGCAAAAATAAGTTAGGAGCTTTCCTAGGGAAATATGCCATCAACCCTGTGAATGGCAGGAAGCTGCCGGTTTATATCGCGAATTTTGCTTTGATGTACGGGACTGGAATTGTAATGGCAGATGCACATGATCAACGGGATTTTGAGTTTGCTAACAAGTACGACATTCCTTTGGAATTTGTGATTTCGGAGGATGGGAGTGTGATTAAGCCTGAGGATTTTAAGGGGGCTTATACTGGAGATGGGATTTTGTTTAATTCTGGGGGATTTAATGGAATGAATAATCGTGAAGCGCTGCCGAAGATTGTTGAGTTCTTGCAGAACTCTGGCAATGGAGAGGCGACTATTAATTATAAACTAAGGGACTGGCTCATTTCGAGGCAGAGGTATTGGGGTGCGCCCATTCCGGTTGTTTATGACCCAGAGGGCAATGCGCACCCTGTGCCGGAGGAACATTTGCCGTGGGTCTTGCCGACGGATGTGGACTTTAAACCGACAGGAGAGTCCCCTATTGCGAATTCCAAGGAGTTAGTGGAGAGGACAGAGAAGATTTTTGGTAAGGGATGGCGGCCGGAGGTGGATACGATGGATACTTTTATGTGTTCGAGTTGGTATTACTTGAGATATTTGTCTAGTGGTGATGAAGGCAAAGCTTTTGATAAAGAAGTAATGAAAAAATGGATGCCGGTGGATATGTATATTGGTGGGCCGGAACATGCTTGTATGCATTTGCTTTATGCGAGGTTTGTGAACATGGCGCTGCATGATCTGGGACATATTGATTTCAAAGAACCGTTCAAGAAATTAGTACACCAAGGAATGGTGACCAAGGATGGGGCCAAGATGAGTAAGTCCAAAGGCAATGTGGTTAGTCCTGATAGTTTTGTGGAGAAATACGGATCTGATGTTTTCCGCATGTACTTGATGTTTATGGGACCTTTTACTGCTGGAGGAGATTGGAATGACAAGGGCATTACGGGAATTGCGAGATTTGTGGATAAGTTTTGGAAAATGGTTTGTACTGAGAATGAAGTGAAAGATGAAAAAGCGTTTATTACAGCAATACACAAATTGATTAAAAAGATGACGAGGGACATGGACAATATGCACTACAACACTGTGATTGCGGCGATGATGGAGTTTTTGAATTTGATTCCGAAGATTGGAATGGATGAGGGTAGCAAGAAGGTTCTGGCTCGATTGATGGAGCCGATTGCACCGCATTTGGCTGAGGAGTGTTGGGAAAAATTGGGATGCAAAGGTTCTATTTTTGAAGCAGGATGGCCGGAATATGACGAGGCGCTGACTGTAGATGCTACTGTTCGTTTGGGAGTGCAGATCAACGGCAAGGTGCGTGGTGATATTGAATTAGCCAAAGATGCCAGCGAAGACGAAGCAGTGGCCGCAGCAAAAGCTGTAGAAAATGTGATGAAATATTTGGTCGAAGGAGAAATCATCAAAGTAATCTACGTTCCGGGCCGAATTTTGGGATTTGTCATAAAGCCTAATTAGCAACAACTATCCAAGGCGAACCTTCGATGTGGTATTTTGCCATATTAACACTTAGCGTACCCGGATTATCCTCACTGTATTGTTTTAGTTTCTTTATCAAGGCTGGCGAAGCACCGGCAGTTGCATCCTCCTCAACAGGTTCTATCATAAGGAAATCTGAGTTTTCCCCCATCAATGGAGGCAACATTGCAGCGTCTTTAACGTGGAAATGAGCTACTTCAGGTCCAACATATGGTGATTTGTAGACAATCCAACCTTCTATCTCTACCGTCTCATTTTGTGGCACATAAGTGAGTGTAAATGGGTCGGCATATGGTGGAATTCCGTTTGAAAGTTTCCATTGTGGGTGGTTGAATTGGAGTTGGCAGTTTTCTAGTGAGATGTGGTCTGAATTTCTGTACTCAGGAAGCTCGTTGGCCCATTCATTTTTTATATTGTCACAACGTTCCGGTTCTTGAAGAATCATGGAAAAGTTCCACTGACATTGTGAATATTGCCAGTTTTCCTCATCCATAGCATCACAAACGCCATCGTATTCCGGATTATCTACAAAAGTTGAAATCCAGGCGTGATTCAAAAGACAGTCATCATCTGTACAGTCTGAGAATGTTGTTTTTTCCGGTTTTGGCTCTGCGGGTTTTTCTGTTTCTACAGGCGTTGCCGTACAAGCGCTAAAAATTACTAGACTGACTGTGAGGAGTTTTAATATTTTCATAATAAATGGGGTTAGTAATTTGTTTTATACTCCTTGATCCCATTTTCAGCAAGAATTTACTGTTGTTGAAGGATGTACAACACATAATTTTGGCTTATGCCTTAGTGTTTTTTGATGTTGAAGAGCTCGAGATTTGGAGATCTCTATATGCGTCATAGAATTCTTTTGTGGGATTCGCGACTTATAACAAAGTACGTTCGTCCCCATCAACCTCATTCCCTTTATGGGATGTTCTTTAACATCTCGATCAATTTTGGAGTATTTGCGATGCGAAAACTTTTGATGTTCATCCTGGCCGGCCTTATGAGCTGCCAGGCGACCCGTTCCGAGCCGGATACGGTTTCGGAATCTCTACCCGTGATGGAATCGCTGCCGGAACTCGGTGGCGAAAGCAAAAAATTCAAAGTCCCCCTGCCCAAGGGCTACAACTGGGAGGTCACTCAGTCCTGGGCCAAACACTGCACGATCTGCGACGAAAAGGGCTATTTTGGCGGCGGCTACTGCAGCGCCTCTCACACCGGCACTTGCTGTGAACACAGTTGGGACTTCAACCTCCCCGGTGCAAGTGACGAGGGCAAACCTGTCCTAGCCGCCGCTGATGGCTTCCTCAAAAAGTTCGGATGGAGCAATGGTTGGGGCAATTACGTGTTAATCGATCACGGCAGCAACATCTGTACACGCTACGCGCACATGCAGAATGGCTCGATCGAACATCTTTCAACTCAACAATTCATCTGCCAAGGTCTGCAAATAGGACGAGTCAGCGGTACACCAAGCTACTCGCCCCACCTGCATTTCCAATTCGAGGATTGTGGCAGCGGACTGACGCTGCCGATCGGTTTTGAAGATGGCAACAAGATCCCAATATGCACCATGGGGACGGATGTCTACAACTCTGAAGGCCAATACGACTTTCTCACCCTCACCAATACCCTGCGTACTGATTGTGGCGACGAAGACTTTGTCGAGGAGCCATTGCCGACTGGTGGCTGGCTCTTCGGGAGCTGTGGGCCGGCGCCCGCTTGTCCTTTTAATGCCAGTTGTGGTCGTACGCCGGAGCACACTTTCAGCGACCAGGCTGATCTGGGAGCGACTACGGCCAGTGCAGCTGGATATCTTTGGGGTGAATGCGCTATCGACGGCAAGTCCGACGGCAGCCTGAAGCCTGATGACAAAATCACTCGTGCCGAAGCCTTGAAGGTTGCGCTTTTCCTTTTTGGACTAATGGATCAGTGTGCTGACATTGACTCACCTGAAGGAGAGGAATGGTACTTTCAAGTCGTTGCATGCGCCGTAAAACACGGCCTGCTTAGCGACTTGTCTGGCTACTTCAGCGCGAATGCGGAGGCGAGCCTCGCAGAGGCGAGCCATTACTTGGTTGCGGCGGGCATCAAGGCTGGGAAACTGGACTTGAACGAGCTGAACTCCAAGAGCCATTTCAAATATATTCCCAAAGGTCACTGGGCCTCGGAATATGTTGAAAAAGTGCGTCAACTTGGCGGCTTCTTCAATAAGGAAGTGCTCTACTACGATTCCGATCAGTCAATATCGCGTGGAGAGTTCGTGGTGATGGCTGCGGCGCTTTCACCCTGCTGGTGTCGTTCGATTAGCTGTGCACAGGGCTGTAGTTGTAATCAGCAGTCTTATGGCTGTACGGGCAATTCTACCCCACAACCTCAACCTCAACCTCAGCCTGAGCCTGAACCAGTAGGCCTTCAAAGTAATGCCGGGCTGCAACTTAACTGCGATATGGATCCGAATCAAAGTAGCTGCAACGGCAACAAGACGAAGGTTCGGGTGGTTTGTAGCATTATCAACAACACTGGCAAACTGGTTCAGATCAAGGACCTCAAAGCCAAGGTCTTCGATGCCGACGACGCGAAGTTCTGCAAAATAACAAAGGCCAACTATGCTGATGGCCTGGGTTATGAAAGCATCTACCCGACCGGAAAGTTTGTCGACTTGGCAGGTTATATTGAGTTTCAATGCTCAAACATACCTTTCGATAAGAATCTTTTCCTGAAGTTTGACCTGCTGGAAAAATTACCCGGCGACACGCCGAACATCTGGCACTACGACTTTCTGCAAGACATCGTACAGCTGGAACCGACGAGCTTCTGCGGTCAAAGCACCACAACTCAGTGGAGCTGCGACCCGAGCCAAGGGTATCCGGTTTTCATCGACTCCCCCGGCGGATGGTTCGGCGCCTACACCAACAACGGTGCAAACTATTCTTGGCAAGGATTGGACAACGACGGTACGACTGTGACCTTTCAGTGTGATCAACTCCCCGTGGCCCTACAAGTCCATGGAGGTTTCGGCCACACACAAATCACAACCCCCGCCTACGCACCAGACGCCCTACTATGCCATCACTACAGCGGTGAAACGACCTACACGCCAACAAGCCCCACCTGCCTGATCGGCAAAGCTGCCTTCAACGGCACTAAGTTCAACGGCATGCTACTGGTCTTCCCTCCCCCGCAGTAATTCCACTGCAAAACCCCCTTTTGATCGAGATATCAACGGGCGTGCTCAGCTTCGGCTGGGTGCGTCTTTTATTCTGATTTAGTTGCTTTGTGCCATATTTCCGCAACTCTAACTAAACTAGCATCAAAGCCTGCAGCAATTAAATCCTTTGAACGCATTCCAATCATTACCATAACAAGAACTATCATCAGTGGGAGCTGGTTAGGGCCTGCCTCAACTGAAGTATTGCAACCTCCATCACCATTATCGACACTAGCAACATGTTTAAGGTCTAAACCTTCGGCTACAGGAAGAGGGTCAAAATCTCCATTATCGCCAAAATTTAGACTTAGATCTAAATCTCCACCAGCGTCAGGACTTATATCTGGATTAACAGATAGCGCACCACCAATCTCTGCATTAACTTGTTTAGCAATACCAACAATATCCTTTACAACATCTAGGCTGCCTTCTGCATCCTGTCCCGTAAGTGTTCCAAGAAGTACATCTCCTAATATAATATCTACGGAGCCATTTCCATCCAAATGAATCGCCAAAACCCCATCAGGGCCAAGTGCATCAGTTTGAAATTTGATATTTCCATTTGGTTTGAATTGGAATTCTTTACCTTCAACCTCAAAAATAATATTTGTAATTGGTGCCTGAGCTGCATCTAAGTCGCAATCTGCCGGATCTGCCAAATGACATTTAACAGAAACTTTCATCTTGCCGCCTTCAAAGCTGAGAACTTTGATATTAACTCCCTCTTCGACCACAGTTCCCTTAGTTGTCAGACTATAAATAGCCCCACTGTCAGGGAAATTCTCATCCTGAATACCTTTCACGCAAAGACCATGAATAGCATCATATGCGTCCCCTTTAAAAACCACTGTGGTTGGTAGACATATATCTGGATTATCAACAATATCGCCAATAGCGTCTGCAAAGCTCCACCCTGCTGGTGCATCAGTTATTTCAATAACATCTCCTGACTGCAATTCGTTTCTATCTGGCGACATAATTTTTACTTAAAAAGTAGTGTGGATTCTACGGAACTTAGTTCTATTTATCAACGTGAAATAAGCTCAAAGACTATATTTTTACCACTTTTTCGACGAAACATCAAGGGGAAGTGTATTGGCATGCTTGACTTTTGATTAATCACTTGACTTTGGCTAGTCAAAGTAAGATAATGTGGGCAGTTAATCACAGGGCAATGGGAAATAATACTGAAAAATTAGGTGGAAGCGTCGCTTTGGGTGCCTCAAAAGGTCCCGATTTTAGGAGCAATGCCCTTCTAAGAAGTCTTACTATTGCAGTTGCGACTCTTGTGTTGAGCACATGTACTACGCCTAAGGATGAGGCTGCTGCGCAAGACGAAATAAGTGAGGTTGCTAGTCAACGAGGTGCATTGTCAAAATGGAGCTATGGCTTTAATAATGAGTTCAACCCTGATGCTGATCCTCAAATGACAAAGACTCTAAGCGTTACTTTTCAGCAAGCCAATGAAGAGGCTATTGAAGAGCCTATCGAGGTAAGAGTTTGGGTTAGCGAAGGTGGTGATGAAGAATTCGATTATGGAACAGCAGAGGTTACTATTGGTGAAGAATTTGAATTCAAAGGACTTCCAGTTGGAGCAACAGAAGTATACCTAGAACCTACTGATGGTTCTGAGGGTGCAGAATTCCTTGAAATTGTAGCAGAAGACTTCTAGTTTAGGCTTCTACTTTTGCTTTTGCCGTTTGAGGTTCAAGGCTTCTTTGTTTTGCCCTCATCATTCCAGCTAGAGTAAGAATTGTGAAGTAAAGAGCTATAGGTGCTTCACCTGGCTTATGGCTGACAGAACACCCTCCTGGATCCTCTTCAGGGGTAGTTGGTGTAACCACTTCCTTCTCAACCTGAGATGGACCAGTATCCTCTCCTATCTCTGCACCGCTTACTGGCTCTGCAGTAGTTGATTCAGGGCTTGAAGTTGGCTCAACCGGAGCTGGAGGTTCAGGATTTGGCTCTGGTTTAGGTTCAGGATTAACAGGTACAGTGAATTCTTCAGGAAGAAGTTTAGTAGTAAAGTTGAAGTCACCACCAGCAGGATCATAGTTAACAGATGATATCGAACCAGTATCTGGGTCAACCCTTGTCGCCTTAATCAGCCCGTGAGTCACGCTTCCTCTGTATGAGT
>JAESSS010000060.1 GCA_016763975.1 Candidatus Altimarinota bacterium | reverse complement strand
TTGAGAGGCATGACAAGCTCGGTTCACTGCTCTTTTTTATGTCAGCGGCGCAAAAAAGTGAATAATCTGTGAGTAATAATTACACGTGCATAACACCACTTACAACTCCCACAATCACTTCAACTCTAACTGCAACTGCTATATTTGCGATGAACGCTTCGACTATTGCCTCTAACTCAAGCGCGGAAGACTTTGACGATTACAACGAATTCAGAATGCTTTTCCAATTGTATGAGCCAACGTCGCATCTCAAATATATGAACGTGCGAACGAGCAAATTGTTCGAAACCGCTGTTCGCGAAGGTATTAGCACCCATGATAACTGGCCACTCGTTTGCTTGGATATTATTGAATATTGGCCTGAATACAGTGTTGCGCAACACACTGAGCACTACATTGACTACAAATACGCTGACATGCAAACGTTAGCGAAACTCAGTGGAATGATCGAGTACAATGATAATGATGCTATGAACACGTCTATCTTGCGCTATATTCGTGAACATCTGACATTGGATGAAATTGCCGAACGCCCGACCTCACAATTCCTGTGTAGAGTCCTCGCAAACGCTCATGATAAGACCAAATACGAATGCAAGCAAGCGTACGCACTGGCACAAGCTCGTCTAGGCCGTTTAACTGGCGGTTGTGATGCTCAACGACTCATTGTAGCGATGCTTGCATATCTCCATCGAACTGGTCAAAGATCATGGAGATTCACGAAATTATGTGAACGCGCTACAACGGACCGTGACATGTATTTGAGCACTGCAACGATTGCGTATGACCTCATATTCAAAGTTTCGAGCGATAAAAACATGGCTATGTTCATGTTCACGCCTGATATCATTGATGATGTTACACCTACGAATTTATCGATCAAACTAGTGTACATCCTCCACAGTGTCTTTCTGAGTGAGAGTGAGATACTTGACATGCCGGTACTTGATCGGAATCACTGTCAACTAGTCATTTGCGCACATTGCCAATCGTTCTGCAATAATGCTGTTTGCTCTAAGCTTGATTCAACGTTGACGTTCTGTGAGCATTGCCCCGAGAGTTACCGTTCGCGGCGGCCTTCTGAGTGGTCATTTACGTTGAATAAGCTCACTCAGGAAGTTCAAGCGAAGACAGTGGCGCCGCGCTTTGGTGATTATGAGTGCAAATATCACTTTCGATTTGTCAGAGGCATTATTATGACAAAGCACTCAATGTCGTTCATTATACGCGTGATGCTCCTGAGGTTCAACGAACATGGTGTTTCAGAGACGGATCCGGAGACAATTGAACGGTACCGCGATCTGAGTCTGGGTTACATGTCATTTCCCGAAACTGATTATACAGAATTTGTTCATCGTATTCAGCTCAGAGCCCCAATTGAAGCGGACTCAGACTTTTGCGAAAAGCTTAAGGACATGATCACTATGTCAGGTGGGTCTGCGCAGGTGCGTGAGTACATCACTGCTCAGCAATTGCTCCACGAAAATTGGCTTGATTTATTTAACGATGATCAGGTGGACGGCACTGCAAGAGACAAAGATGAGTTTGCGTTCCTGTTTGTCAATCAAGATGAATAGAAGCGTTATGGTGAAACAGAGGCACTGAGATGCTCTTTTTTATGTCAGCGGCGCAAATTGAATCGCCCACAAGTAGTATAAATATAACGAATAACATCACTTATAACCGCCACAATCACTTAAACTCCACTTGCAACTGCTATATTTACGATGTACGCCCCGGCTATAGCCCTCAACTCAAATGCGCAGCAAGCCCATGATATTTGCAACAAAGTCGGTCTTCATGTGTACCTCAATTGTGTACACGCGCGAGAGCCAAGCCTATTCGAAGCAGCTGTCCGCAAGGGTGTCAACACATGCAAATATTGGCCGCTTGTTTGCTTAGACGTCATTGAACACTGGTCCGAACGCTGGTTAATGGTTTTGCATAGCTTCACTGACATGCAAGTGTTGGCGAAACTCAGTGGAATGGACGACTTCAACGACAATGACACCATGAACGCATCCATCTTGCGCTATATTCGCGAGCATCTGACTCTGTCTGAAATTGCCGAGCGCCCAACTGTACAATTCCTGTGTAGAGTCCTCGCAAACGTTGGTGGTAAGGGTGAAGATAGTGTTTGTACTGCATATTTACTGGCACAAGCCCATCTTGAGCGCTTAACTGGCAGTGACAAACAGTTACTCATTGTGGCAATGCTCATGTATCTTCGGCGCTCTGGTCAAGGCTATCAGGCTTACGCGGAATTGTGTGAGAGCGCCAAAGTGAGCTGCAACATGTATTTGAGCACTGCAACCCTCGCGTATGACCTTATACTCAATGTTTCGGACGATGAAAACATGGCTATGTGTATGTTCACGCCTACGATCGTTAACGATGTTCTATTCATAAACTTATCGGTCAAACTAGTGTACGTCCTTCACAGCATCTTTCTACAAGAGTATGAGATACTTGACATACCGGTGTTCACGCGACCTCGTTGTCAACCAACCATTTGCGCAAATTGTCACTTATTCTGCAACAACGCAAGCTGTAGAGCTCTGGACACTCATTTCAAGCGCTGTGAGCAATGTCCCGAAGGCGCCTGTTCGTCCGAGCCCAGGTGGTCATTTGAGCTAGATGAACCCGAGATATTTTTCATACGTCATCGCTTGTACCCTGATCTAGTCGAACGGATGATATTGGCGCACCATTCAATGCTGTTTATTATACGTGTAATGCTCCTAAGTTTCGATGAACATGGAGTTTCAGAGAGGTTCACGGCGAGTATCACCATATACGCACGGCACATAGCTTGGCAAAAAAATCAGTACACACCAAATGAAATTGCAGACTTCATCCATCAGATTCAACTCAAGCTGGTTTTCGAAGTCGCCGTTGAGTCATACAAACCTACAGTTTGCGAAACACTTGCGGACATGCTTGTTGCGTCCGGTGGGTCTGCACGAGTGCGCGATTACATCCTTGCTCATAGATTGAACTCTGACAACTGGCGTACGTTGGTTGCACATGTCCGAGCTGATGATGTGGCATGCGGCGACCCTGCATATGCGTTCCTATTTGGCAATCAGAAGGGTTAGAGGTGACAAGAAACAGACGCGATAAGAGGCACGGCAAGCTACATTCACTGCTCTTTTTTATGTCAGCGGCACAAAAAAGTGAATAATCTGTGATTAATATTACACGTGCATAACACCACTTACAACTCCCACAATCACTTCAACTCTAACTGCAACTGCTATATTTGCGATGAACGCTTCGACTATGACCTCTAACTCAAGCGCGCAAGAACCTAGTGCCGTTTACAATGAAGTTGGTCATCTTGACCATGATTCTGCACTATACCTTACGTATATGCAGACGCTGTCTGATTGTTTCGAAACATCTGTCACCAATAAGTTCAACACATGCCAATCTTGGCCGCTTCTTTGCTTAAATCTCATTGAACTCTGGTCTAACCGGATTTCGTTACTGGCTGGTAATAGCTTCACTGACATGCAAACGCTGGCGAAGCTCAGTGGAATGGACGAGTTCAAAGACAATGACGGCATGAACGCATCTATCTTGCACTATATTCGCGAACATTTGACTCTAGCTGAAATTGCCAAGCGCCCAACTGTACAATTTCTGTGTAGAGTCCTCGCGGATGCTGGTTACAGCGACAAAGACCACGAGGACTCATACGCACTAGCACAAGACCGTCTTGAGTGTTCAACTGGCAGTGACAAACAGTTACTCATTGTGGCAATGCTTGCGTATCTTCGTCGAAATGGACAAGTATATCAGGCTTACGCGGACTTGTGTGAGCGCGCTATAATGAACTGCAACATGTATTTGAGCACTGCAACGCTCGCGTATGACCTCATGTTCGAGATTTCGGATGATAAAAGCATGGCCATGTTCACGCCAACGATAATTAACGATGCTGAGCTTATCAACAACACTGAGGTCACGAACTTATCGGTCAAACTGGTGTACGTCCCCCACAGCGTCTTCCTGCAAGAGGATGAGATACTTGGCATGCCAATGTTCACGCGCCCTCGTTGTCAGTCGACTATCTGCTCTCAATGCCAAACATTCTGCAACAACGAACGCTGTAGAGTTCAGGATCCGCATTTCAAGCGCTGTGAGCAATGTCCCGAGAGCGAACGTGTGATTGAGAACAAGTGGTCGTTTGAGTTGGATGAGCTTGAAGTGTCTAGCTTGTACCACTATGAGATTGTCAGAACGATGATAACGGCGCGTCATTCAATGTCATTTATTATACAAGCAATGTGCTTAATCTTCGATGAACATGGTGTTTCGGGGAAGTACACGTCGGATATCTCGGTATACACACTGTACATGACATTGAATGGAGCGCATTATACACCAGCTGAGCTTACGTGTTTCGTTCATCAGATTCAGCTCAAACGTGTTTTCACAGTTGCGTTTGCGTCTCATGACTTGCGCCTTTGCAAAGAGCTTGCGGACATGTTTGTTATGTCAAACGGGTCTAATCTGGTACGAGAACGCATCCTTGCCCATAAATTGATCCCCACAAACCGAAATACGACGATGTTGCTTATCTGTAAACTGCGTGAGCACACTGAATACGCGAATAATGTGCGTGCGTTCTTGTATCATGAATAATGTGGTCGCCGATGAAACAGACACGATGAGAGGCACGGCAAACTGCTCTTTTTTACATCGCTCACCTTATGTTTGCTGCGGAATCTCACACCACGTCATACGCTGCCCAACACTCCATCATTCTCTTATTCAAGCTCGCGTATCAGCTCATACTGTCCGCACTTATGCGATTTACAGGAGTCGTGCAGGCACATTAACCCATCACAAAAAAACACAAGACACAAAGCACAGTCCGTTCATTCACTCTTACGAACGCATCAGCTCTGATTTCAACGACCTAACGCACAAGTCAAAGACCATACGAGCAATTATAAAGCGCGCCACAATTTCGCCGAAGACAGGTCAGAGACACTCACATTATTCAATAACACAACGGTCCCGTCACAACAAACAGGTTCAAGCAGATGCCAGCAGAAACGCAACAAGCAATACACTTGACTAGACTTTCGAACACGACTATGCAACAGGACACTAAGGCAAATGACTAATACGTTGCGCGAGGAGGCTGGCGGGCACATGGCTGATGAGTTACTCTCTTACATGTGTCAACGGCGAAATCTCACACTACGTCATACTCTATGCGTTACTCCGTCAAACCCATGTTCAAGTGCGCGTATCAGCTCATACTGCTAGCCAATCTGTGATTTACAGGAGTCGCAGCAGACCATCTATTCACCCCTAACACATCAACTCTGCCTAATACGACCAAAGACCATGCGTCAAAGTTAGTCACGCGCGAATGACGTAGCACTTGCACAACAGCTAATACGGTACAAAAAAGAGTGATTTGCTCGACCTAACCACTGCACACCAAGCATTCCTCGCCCACTGGCTCCATGAAATCGGCCCTAAGCACTTTCGCCGCAATCTTCTTTTGTTTCTCAGGTGAGATGGTGAACTTAATTGCGCTCACTGCAGACCGTGTATGCGCATAATATTTGCCTGTCTTCAATCCCAAGCCCCAAGCCAAGTACATAAGCTGTGTAAACTGTTTCCAATCAAGATTTTCAACGTGAATATTCAACGACTGACCTTGATCGATGAACGGCTGGCGGTCTGCTGCGAGTCTAATTAACGCTGTCTGGTCTATTTCCCATGCAGTTTTGTACAGTTGCCGTAGCTCAGCAGGAATGATGTCAACTGCTTGAACTGAGCCTTCTAACTCGAGCAAATAGTCTTTGATTGTGTCTGACCAGAGGCCGAGCTCGACTAAATCGTGGATTAGATACTTATTCACAACTGTGAAGTCGCCAGCCAAAGTGCGCCGTTTATAAATGTTGCTGGTGAACGGTTCGAAACACTCATTATTTCCCAGCAGCTGTGACGTCGAAGCAGTCGGCATTAAGGCAATAAGTAGTGAATTCTTCACACCGAACTCGCGTATGTGCAGTCGCAGCGTCTCCCAGTCGTATTTGCCGCATAATCTCACGCGTGGTTCCGCAGTCAACGTTCGCCGTGGCACGTCTGGTAACGCATCAAACTCCCAATGAAAGGTGCCTTTGCTAATTGGTGACCCGCCATTCCATGATGCAGACGGATATGCACCTATTTTCTTAGGTATGTCGTCTGCAGACGTGTATGGCACAAGATAAGCGCTGCCATCCTCGAAATAAGCCATAGCACTATACTCACCGGTCGTTTGGCAACATCTGGTGGCTGCAATCCACTCTTCTCGGCACATCATGGACGACTTCGTCAACGCAGCAAAGTACATTGTCTCAAATATCTCAGTGTTCAGCGCTTGTGCTTCTTTGCTCTCAAACGGGTAGCGCATCTTCATGAACGCGTCAGCTAAGCCTTGCACACCGATTCCAATTGGCCTATGTCGCATGTTTGAACGTTCAGTCTTCGCAGTCGGATAAAAGTTGCTGTCTATCACGGCATTGAGATTTCGCACACAAACACCAACCGCGTCAATCAGTTGCTCAAAGTCAAAATATGGCTGTTTTGGGAACTCGTGATCTGCATCTGCCGAATTTGCATCTCGCACACAAGCGCCAAGATTGATCGAGCATAAGTTGCACACGGCCGTTTCCGTATAGTCAGAGTACTGATATATCTCTGCGCAGAGGTTGCTGGAGCGAATGACGCCAAGATTCTGCTGCTGTGATTGTCGGTTTGCATTGTCGGCAAAACAGATATATGGCATGCCAGTCTGACGGTTTGACTCAACCACGAGATTCCAGATAGCTTTGGCCGTAGTTGGGCTCCCTGTCCACTTGCCAGCCGCCTCAAGTCGCAAATACTCTGCCGTATACGCCTCTCCGGTCAGCAGTGAGAGATCGCCGAATTCATCTGGGTCAAACAAGTGCCAAACTTCATCGTTAGCAAGCCTGCACATGAAGAGGTCTGGTACCCAAAGTGCGTAGAAAAGGTCACGTGCTCGTTGCTCTGGCACTCCATCGTTGCTCCGAAGGCGAAGAAAGCTGACAATGTCTGGATGGTGTGGCATAAGATAAATTGCAGCAGAACCGGTTCGCCGACCTCCTTGATTGACTGCACGCATTACATTGTTCGTGATACGCAAGAAAGGTACAATGCCATCTGATGTGCCGTTTGTTCCACGAATCTCTGCTCCACGACTGCGCCAAGTGTGAATATGCAGCCCAATGCCGCCGCTCCACTTTGAAATGCGCGCAAGGTCCGTGTTCGTGTTCATAATGCCGTCAAGCGAGTCTTCGGAGCCAAGTAAGAAACAGCTAGAGAACTGTTCATGGCGAGTTCCTGCGTTGAAATAGGTAGGTGACGCTTGCGTATAGTGCTTCTGACTCAACAAATTATATGTTTCACGGATATTCGCCAACGTGTTTTGATTTACAGCAAACAGCGAGAGAGCAATGGCAGCACGCAGGAACATGTCTTGTGGCGTTTCAATTATAACATTGTCAACTCGCAGACTGTAAAGCCGTTGGAAAGTGCGGAAGCCGAAAAAGGTTAGCAAATGATCACGGGACTGAACTATGAAGTCGTTGAGACATGGGTTGGCAATTACAAACGCATAGAACTTGTCGTTGATTAATGGGACACGGCGGCCGCGATTATCCACTCGATTATATGCCACTTTGACCTTCTCAGTGAACGTTGAGCTCGCTATTTTTTGATGATTGTCTATCGCAATGCGTGCTGCGAGTGATAAATACTGTGGATTGCGGACCCCGAAGCTCGCACAAATATTCGCCGCAAACTCATCTAGCGCGTACGTTGATATGCCGCTCATGATCTTTTTGGACACAGCAAGCGTGATCTCGTGCACATTGACCCGTTTAATGCGAGGATGAAGTGTCACCAGCTTCTGCATGCGCGCCGTGATCATATCTAGTCGTAGTGGTTCTATGCGTCCGCTTCGTGTGACTACTGTGATTTGATCGGTTAAATTGCAGGAAATAGCAGCATGTGTGGGGCAGTGAATAGACATGTGTGATCTTGCGGGTATAATATGTGATGTTAGTTTGTTTATTAGTCAACGTGCGTGGAGAGGCACTAGAGGCTGTTTGGCTGGATAAAAAAAGTGAATTTAGCAGAGCTAATAATTACACGCATTGTTCATCTAACTGCTTTTACACCACTTTCCAACTACTATGGCTCTTTATAGTGCAACAAAATGGAACGAACGCATGTTTAACAATACTCCACGTGGCGATTCACCTAAACGCGAGTCAGAGACACATATGGAGATGGTAGCTCGTGAAGTGCTCTCAAACCCTAATGAGCGTACTGCACTTCTTAACAAGTTTATAATCGAGTTTGGTGACGTCCGTACGGTGATCAATAGTTTTAAAGGATGCACAGAGCTTCCGGATACGATTCAACACGACCGCATGAGCTCATTTATCAGTAGCTTTCAGGGGTTTGCCGACAAATTGTCGCTCACGCTAAAATTGCTTGGTACAACTGGTCTTCACTTTGCTGAAACTGCTGTGCAGATCGATTCTCACATGCACGGCGATCGCGAACAGCCATCTGAGGTGGACGAAGATGAGCTCAAATTCAATATGTCATCTGCTGATACCATTCGTGAAGAAGCTCACGATGACGCAGACATTATCCGTGCAGAAGCTCACGAGGACGCAGACATTATCCGTGCAGAAGCTTACGAGGACGCAGACAATACCCGTGCAGAGGCTCACGAGGACGCAGACAATACCCGTGCAGAGGCTCACGAGGACGCAGACAATACCCGTGCAGAAGCTCGTGTGGAAGCTGGTGATGAAAGTTCTTTCATTATGAATCTAGCTCAAGAGAAAGCAGATCGTTTTCGGAAGGCTGTTCACGATGCCATAGCTCATGATTGGCAGGTTGTTCAAGCGGAACTCAAACAAAGAAGGCTCCGTTGCGAGAAATGGTGCGTAAAGCACAAAGCTTCAGCTTCAGCTTCATTTGTTTCAATCACCGCACGCGCGTTTGCGAAAAATATGACACAAGATGATTATGACTCTGATTCTGGTGCGTCTGATTTTGATTTTGATGTTGATGTTGATACCTCAGACAGCATAATAACGATAATTGAGCGTGAATCTGACGGCGAACTTGGCTCATCTGACGGCGAACTTGGCTCATCTGACGGCGAACTTGGCTCAGAATCTGACGGCGAACTTGGCTCAGAAGCTGACGGCGAAGTTGGCTCATCTGACGGCGAAGTTGGCTCATCTGACGGCGAAGTTGGCTCATCTGACGGCGAGCGTGGCTCAGAAGCTGATGGCGAGCGTGAACTTGAATCTGACGGCGAAGTTGGCTCATCTGACTCTGAATATGAATTTGGCGGCGAACGTGACTCTGATTCCAAGCAAACTTGCCGCCGTGAATTTGCTCACGTGTTTCATTTATTGCGCACCGTAGCAATTCCGCAACATGTATCGTTCACAACAGCTCTCGCTAAAGGTGAAGATACGAGCAAATTCGGTAAACCTATCAACTGTGGCGTAAACCGCAATAAGCTCTGCAACGTCGGATTCACTGTGGATCAACTCAGGTCAAGCAAACCATGCACAATTGAAGCTGTGTTTCGCGATGTTTGCAGTGAACTCGGTGAACTTGACACTTCTCCAAATAAAGACCTCGTTATTTGTTGTGTGCGAACAACAATCGAACAAATGGCTGCAGTTATATCAGATAATGCTCTTCAAGTCAGCAACCATATCGAGCGAGCTTGGTCTGCTCAATGTATAATTGTTGATCTCGTCATGACGTTATATGACACTACGCACGAGTATAGCGATACATCCGTGAAGTTCATCACCAACCATCTCAACTCAAAGCCCAAAGCGTACAAAGCCTTCCAAAAGGTCGCCCCGACCACGTGTGCGTTAGTTTCAATCCGATTTTCACGCAAGTGAAGTCAACCATTGTTTTTTGTATGAAACAGCAAAAAGGACCCAACCAAGAGCACCCGCCACGCGAATAATCTCAGTCAGACCCTTTGATATAGCAACGATGTCAATTCATCTTTCACACGTCTCCAAATGTGAATACACCACCAAACATATCCACAGCTGTCCTCAAATGGACGTAAATGGCAGTACGTGCGTTGTGATCGTTCTACCCAAGCTAGTCGTAAAACGCATCCCATTTGCCAATTTAGGCTGGATTCGCGAGTTTGCAGCTCTAGCTCGCCTGAGAAGCACACCAATAGCCACGCATTCACGCTATATCATACAGTTCATTGGCAAGTGCTCGCATGTCGAAAACGGCGTAATCACAAGCTCTGACCTATATTTTCCACGTCTCCACACGACTTTGCAGGCTATTTGCTCCGAGCGTTCGGCCTCTGCGAGTTTCATCAACGTGAACCAGATTATCATTGATACAATCGCAGCTGTAGCCCACTGTCATCGGCAAAACGTATGGCACCGCGACATTAAACCAGACAACATAATGGTCTCGAAAACTGGACGTGCGACGCTAATTGACTTCGGTCAAGCAGTAATATATCGGCAAAACATGACATTAGACTGCTGCGTGAGCTACTACTGCTATCGCGCGCCTGAGGTGCATAGACTACAGCTACGACAAGCACAGCAAGCAAATGCGTATGATGAAAAAATAGACGTCTGGTCGCTTGGCGTGGTTCTCATCGAACTTGCAACAAACAAATCAATCTTATCTATGTTTCCGTCAGGCACAGAGGTAGAGTTCACTAGAATGATCGTGCTAAACCCAAATCAGTTCGCACTTCGACTTTCAGCCTTCTACGTAGAGCACACACAGCTTTCGACCAAGTACAACTGGCTTCTCAACATGATCGCGCTGGACCCAAAAGACAGACCGCATATGATAGAGCTGTTACATCGTGTGCGCACACAGTTTCTGACAGAGCATTGCAACAACACGGACTTGGCGCTCGACCTCATTGCATTTAACAACACTTGGTTAGGCCCTAACGCGGTTGAGAACGATATAGACGCGCAACATCACGTGTCTGCTGAGCTCATAACATTTATATTCAGTGCCATCGCGCATTACGTTGAAGTGCTCGAGATCTCCGTTAATATCACGCGCTCATGGTCAGCAGTTCACTTCATGGACGTAGCGGGTCTGTTCAACTTACAACATGAGCGACTTCCAAATACACTTGCGTATTGCCTAATTGTAAGCGCTGGCGTGTTTGATGACATACACAATGCTACAATAGCGGTGCAACAGATTACAGAGCATCAATACTTCGTTCCGCCAGATGAAATAATCGCCGCAATCGACCGTGTAATGCAATGCTGCGGTGCTGTACTGCTTGGAAAAATGATGTTTCAGTAACTATACTCATTCTTTTTTGCCATGTCATCGATGACCAAGATGGCTGTGCCCACGATGCTTTTCAAAGCTGACACAAGTGCTACTGCGAAATTATTCAGCACGATGGTGGTCCTGTTTATTCTGATGTTAGCCGTCGCCGTTGTTGCATGCGGCCCCTCGAGGTCGCCTCAATACCAGATAATGCCTACTTTCGCACTTGTACCGAGCCGCGCCGCCGCACCAAAATAGACTGCGAATGACTGAAGCGTGTCCGTTGTCTTGGATAGCCTTTGGGGTTGCTGACCAGAGTGGTGCCTCCAATTGTGCAGTAATCACGCCGGTGAGTGTGACCATAACACCATAGTGCAAGTGGCGCGGTGAACAGTGCAGAGCAGTCAGACTCGTACGCAGATTGGTATGCGCAACTTGTTTCCGACAAATACGGCTTGTGGTGAGTGAGTACAATGGCTACTTCATTCTTTTTTCTAGCATCACTCAATGCAGCGCGGATAAATCGGACGTTCCTGCAAAACATCTTATTCACGTCAGCTGGTGTCAAACGGCGCTTAGACTTGCTCCCACTTGCTCCCACTTGCACATACTTGTAGTCGCTCATCAAATTGCGCATGGCTCGTTGCTTTTTCGGAGAGATTGAAGACCACAGAACACTGCCAATAATTGCATAGCGTGTTTTGCCAACTCGCACATTCCAAACCGTATTATGCATGAAGTGCAGTTTAGGGCTCGAACCACAGAACGTCCGCATTCGAGCATTGCATTCACGCATATCATATCCTTTTCGCCTCGGCTGCGTGTAGTATTCATGGTTGCCAGGCACAATTAGTATATGCTCAAAACTCGGTAGGAGTGCCCGTATGTAGCGGCAAAAGACATCGTAGTCTGAGTCTGACCCAACACAACATGTATCACCTAACAGAGCCAATATCGGAGCAGATGGTCTTATGAGCTTCGGTAAGTTGCTGGGTGGCCAGAATTCAAGGTGCAAGTCAGACACAATTTGCAAGTGTAACATTGCGCAGTGCTTATATATTGAGCCACATGGAATTTACGCACGAGATCAAGAACCAGCTCAGCACAATCAATGGGCTTCTAGATCTCATGGCAATAGCGGTCAAACAGTCGACGAATACACGAGCAACACACCGGTCAATCACTTCATACACATTGCTCATACGTCAATTGCTGCAAAACATAGTCACCACGGTGGACGATCAAGCTAACACGATGGCGAGCTTCACTGGAGACGTGCGCGTTCTGCTCGCTTATGCGGTGCAAAGTATGATTCCAACGGCCATTGGCTACTGTCTCGCATCTATCCGCGGTTCCGGCAACATTTAACTCGGTCAAATTCAGTCAGCTGCTCAATAATTTAATTTCCAATGCGTGTAAATACAGTAATTCAGGTGGTGTAGTGCGTATACGGCTATCGGCAAATGAGATCACCATACGAGACACTGGCATCGGCATGACAAAGACTGAGCTATGCAAAATCACACGTTGCCGTTACCGAGCTCGGCGCATTATACGGTCTGGGTTGGGATATGGGTTAATTATATCCAAAAAAATATGTGACGAACTCGGGTTCGGTCTCACATTAGAGAGTTGTATTGGGAAAGGGACACGCGTTACTGTTGTATTCGAAGACTTGGATGATCGGTCTGTACGATAACGCAGCGGTTGATGGCATCGGTTCGTCAGTTAGGTCTTGTTCAACTTGAAGAATCGACTCCGTCTCATAAGCAAAACTGTTCATTGGTACGCCCGCCGCGAATGCTGCAAGGTGGCAGTGGAAGATAGCTTCAATGTCAACAGTGCCGTGATAGTACCGGAAAACAGTATGAGACCCAACTATATCGAAGATGACCACTTCATCGTATATGTCAAATTGCGCAAGCACAGGGCACCGCACGAAGCCAATCGCATATTTATCCACCCGAATTGAGATCAACTCATGTCGTATCGTCAGCCCATACAGTTGTAAAATCTGATACTCCCGAGGTTTGAATGAATTTGCAGTAGGCGAGAGCACGGACACCAGGTCATATTTATGGATGATCATATGCAACTGACCGGGGTTGTCATGCATTCCGCAAGGATTAAACACTATTCCATGATTTTCATCACCTGACTCAAACACTCGAGTGTCATCACCAATAACCATCGCAGCAAGATATGCAGGAGTAATATCGGGATATGGACCAAGCCCAACCGGGGGAGCCGGAGCAAGTCCCGTAGTGGGAAATGAACCAGTCGTCAACATGGGAAATGGGCCAAACGGCGTAGCGGGAGATGGACCAATGATTTTGTTCATGAGGGAGTGTTGTATTAATTAGTCCACTCAAATTCATTTTTTTCTTGCAATATACGTCTTACGCCATGCCAGACAGCACGCAAGTGATTTATCTGACAATTGTTGCGCTAATCCTACTATGGCTGATGTATACGCTCTACAGAGTCAAAGTCTATCGTTTTTACCGCCCAGGCTGCTTCGCATGTAGAGCTTCGCAAGGTGAATGGGCTAAGTTTAAGCACATGTGCCGCTTTCGCCGCATCAAAGTTGTCGACGTCGACATGAGCAAGCAAACCGATGAAACACGTGAGTTAGCGGCAAAAATGGGAGTAGTTGGTGTTCCACACGTCGTTGCAGTGTATAATGATGGCGCTCGCATCGCATATGACGGCCAGCGAACAGCGGACCGCTACCTAAATTGGGTCCAACAGCGCTAAAGCAAATTTGAAATGCGCACAAGCAATAACAAGAGATGTCAGCGCCTTCCAAGATGTATACAAAATTCATCTGTAATGTACCTGCTTATGACGCAATGTGTCGCTATTTTACCTCATTATCTGCTGCATCGGGCATTGCTTTCAACTGTATTATGCACAATAACAACGTTTTCATCGACATCAGCGATATGTTACGCATTTTGCAGATTCACACAAAAACGAGCGTCTCTCGAGGCAAGCGCAACGTTCATTTCATTCGTGACAACGCAAACGTTTCATTCAGCCGCATTGGAATGATGGATCTACTGAAACTAGAGTACGCACATAAACAACAGACGACAACACTTCGCATCTACATGAACTCGGTTTTTGATGAAGTTACTGCGCTTGCATTCCCAGTGTACGAAGCACCGCAGACGGTCACGCAGACGGTTATTTCACATTATGCTCACGGTCCCAGCGGCGCTAATGGTGACCCCAGTGACGAACCTGACGTTGATTATTATGAAAGGGAAGACACGATGGTCTGTGCGAACTGCATCAACATTGAAAAAGAGCACGCAAATGTGACTAGCGAGCTTATACGATGTCATGTGCAAATCGCCGATAACAACGAGACAATATGCACGCAACGTGATGAAATCGCTAGAGTGCAGCGTAAATTGCTTGATCATCGTGAGGTACACCCGCTTAAACTGAATCACGGCGAGATGCTTTATTGGATTGTGCGGTCACATCAGCCAGTTCGCGGACGTAAGACATACAGGTGGTGGGTAGTGCCAGAGCAGCCAGAGATATCATACAACTGGGGTGAGAAAGGGTACGCAGACCATCGTGAGTATTCAATTGCATACCTCAACGGCGAGGAACATGAAGAGTTTGGAATGTGGATATGGGACCGCGATATCAAGCTTACCGGTGAGCTACACGCAATTTTAGACGGACTCTTATGTCTGCGTTGGGACCACACTATTTATCGCTTTCGTGCCATGCTGCGTCTCTTCGCGTAACACTACGGCTTATTTTTTGACAGCTGCGAAATCTCACACTGCGTCATACTACATGCAACACTCCATCAAACTCACGCTTAAGCTCACGTATCAGCTCACGGTGGCCGCCAATCTATGATTTACAGGAGACATGCAGACACATTAAGCCCACGGCCCCGTCACAAAAAAACATAAGACACAAAGCATTGGTCATATCTATTCACTCTTACGAACACGTCAGCTCCGCCTAAGACGACCTAAACGCGCAAGGCAAAGACGACCTAAACGCGCAAGGACCCGTCACAATTTCGCGGTTTGTTATTGCATTATTCAGATGAGCGAATCAAACAGCATTTGCCCTGAAAATCCGTCGTTGTTGCACTGTTTCATGTCTATACCATACTGTTTTATCATCACAACCGCGTCTAAAATGTGACCATGAGCTAACGAGACCATTAATAAATGCGCAATATTATCGCCGAAGACATCAGTGTGATTTGGATTGACACCGCGCTTGATGAACGCAGGAAGTAAACGCGCTACGTCTTGCCAAATGCGGTTTGCAACGAGTGTATGCGAGATGGTGTGTTTATATTCGTCTAATATCATACAGTCGCACATGTCAACGATCTCAAGGATGTCCTCGCACTTACCATAGATAATTACACAGTGCAGGCTTGACATGCCGAAGCAGACCTTAATTTCTTGACTTATCTCACATATTTCTTTCGCAAAACAGCTTGACCAGACAGGTGCGTATTGAGCTCGCAGTGATGCACTCATGAGTTGTATAGCGGATATATTGATGCCAGCGCGGCGTAAGTTACGCAATGTGACAAACATACCGCGCATGACCATCACATGCAAGCTCGAACTCGTCAAATTAATGCCTGCAAACGCTGCTCGGATGATGTCATGCGAAGTGTTATATGTAAACGACCGCAAGATCACCCATTGTAATGTGCAACAAGGTACCTGCAAATTTATCAAGTACAAGAAGACCTTGGTGAAGTTGCCGCGAATCAGTCTGCTGTACAACTCTTGCGTCGGTGTTGACTCGAAGCTCGGCAATAAGAGGAGAATATGGTTCGTGATTACCTCGTCAAACGTTTGCGCTCTGTTCTCTGAATGCCATTTATTTAGCAGCAGCACAACAACCATTTCAATCCGTTGCTTGATGAGTTTGACGCCTGGGCAGTTGATTTCTGGCACGTATGATGTCATAAACGGTCGCAGCCAGTCCCGAATAGTGAGCGTGTGTAACATTTCATATAACTCATTGCGACCATCTAACCAGTCATACGGCAATGAGCCGACCAAATCCTCAAGTACTGCTCGTTTAGTGCCGCGAGGTGCCGCCAATGCCGTGTAACATGCAACAAATCCACGATTAAGTCTAGTTGAGAGCCTCTCACCAAAGTCAACGCGAGCTGCAAGCAGACGGCGAGCATTCTGTGCCGAGGCCGTTGTTTCTGACGATAAGATCCACTGAACAGCTGTTTGCACGTCTAATACTCCTGTCAACTCGAAGATAAGATAGCGCAAGTCACAATACACAGTCATAGTATCTTGCTCCATAAATTCGGCCATAAAGGCGGTTGCGCAACAATTTGTCATCGTCATCTTTATTAACTGCGCGCACTATATTCAATTTCACCATATATGAGCGACCTTTTGTGTGCGGTGTCTCAGTGTTGCGAACATAAAGCACGTGATTTATTGCTAACGGCTCACTGCGTGAATAACATCGACAAATGCGGTCAAAGCGCTCTAATTCATGCTGCGGTACAAAAGAACGATCTTGTCAAACTGTTACTAGAGCGAGGTGCTACTGTTGACTTAGCTGACAATCATGGGTGCACGGCACTGATAAAAGCTGCTCACTGTGGTCGCCTACGCAATGTGCTCGCTCTTTTGCACGCTGGAGCATCAACCTTAACAAAAAATAAGCATGGGAAGTCGGCGCTTAATCTGGCGGAGCAATTTGGTCATCAACACGTTGTACTAGCACTCAGCGACCCGAATATTGCACAAGAACTATACGCAACACACTTTGAGTCAGATGAAAACATCAACCAGCCGCTATCTGCAGAAGAGGTTCGGCATCTAATTAAATTGGGCGTGACAAATAGTCCTGCGGAGGTTCAAATTCTCTGCAAGTCAACTGTTTCAGCTGAAGTAAACGCTCCGCAAGACGCTTTTGCTGGACGAATGGAGTTTGATCAGACTCAGCCGCTAACAGGGTTGGAAATTGAAAGTCTAATTGCTGAGCATCATCAAACTCGGCGTCCAAACAATGTTGCAGCTGACTGTCAGGAGTATGCATGAACGCATGAACGTCTAACGTCGAGTCGAGAGTGATGTGCTTGAACTTAACTTCCTCTGCTGTGTCATTTTTCCATACGAGAATGCGGTATGTCAGCTTATTTCGCGTGTCAACTAACTTATAATGTGTTCGAGCTTTGGGTTTATTCCCGTCGGGTCGCGGCCAAATTACCGGTTGCCTCAAGACTGACAGCACATGGTCTTTATCGCCAATTGTATACTTGCATTGCAGGCTGTCAGCACCGAGCAGCCGATAAAACGGGGCAAAGTTAAATCCATTCGTGTCTCCGTCACTTTTTTGCCGAGTCCAACAGGCGCGCATGATTATTTTGCATTTATTTGTGATAATTCCGTTAAGGTCAACGACGTGTAAAATGTCAATTGCCCTGCCGTCAGTTGTGTACAGCGTCCGTCCGCAGGCTGCAACTGGTGCAAAAAGCCAGTCTGGCAAGAGGAAGAGAACATTGACGAGCATCACAACGGCGCGCACTAAACAAAAATGAAGTCGCACAAGAAGATTCAAGCTAACTGGCACGCATACGCGTTTGCAGGCAACAAAACATTGTTCAGCAACGTTTGGAAGGTTGAACGACATGCTATAATCGTGTTTTAATGTCACCACAAAGTGCTACTAACTGACCATAAGCAAAAGTGAATAGACTTCATCCATAACAATGAGTAACAGTACTGATTCTACCAACTCTACTGATTCTACTGATTCTACCGATTACCTCACCACAGAGAGCTATTATGCGTTATTTGACACATGTGAAGCATATATGTCCGGAGATGAATGGCAAGGCTTCGCTGATGCATTAACGCAGACAAAAGCAGGGCAAGTCAAGGCGGAGGACCCAATGGTGGACGCGAAGATCGATAAAAATGAGGCAACACAACACGCAGACGAACAAAAGTCATGCGATAGATGTTACAAAAAAAGCACCACATCGGTCAATGCTCATTTTCCAACTTGTATATTATTCATGGAGACAGACACTTACGAGTACATCATCAAGCCGTCTACAACTTCCAAAGCCGTGTGAGCTTGGTCCATGTTCCGCTAGGTCGTTTATTTTTTACACTAACCTCTGGGCTTGCGGCGATTTTGTCAAGGTAGTGTTTGTGTAGTCTTTCACATGAAATCACAGCTTCAGCGTCGTCTGCGGCCCCAAGCTCACGCAAGTAGTCGCTCAAACTCGAGCAAGCATGGTCACACTGTCCACCATGTGCAATGAGTATCAAAGCCAATAGCCAGCACCTCAGCTCGACTGCAGAGCGGCACAACAAGTCTAATGTCAGCTGCGGGAGATCGTGCTGAGTGAGACTGCGAGTGATATATGACATGTCATTAAATTTCGCAGCGATCCTAACACAGAGCAACAAGGCATCGT
>JAESSS010000059.1 GCA_016763975.1 Candidatus Altimarinota bacterium | reverse complement strand
TCAAATTGACTCCTTAAACAAATTACTATTAAATAAAAATATGAAACACAGTTTCAAAATATTAAGTTACTATACCCTTATCATAGGTGGCCTTTTAGGATTAGAAGGTAGGCAAAAAGAAATGATTGAATGGGGAGATTGGGCTTTCTTATTAGGAATAATTTACGTTATTTTGGGAGGTGGCGCTTTTTGGATAGCTCTAAGTTTCATAAAAAAGAAAGTACAAAAAACATTAATTCTATCCATAGTATGGATTTTATACACATACATAATCGCTGCGGGATTAATAAAAGCCATATTTTATACACAAAACTACCCCTTATTCGGCGCCATCCTAACAATCCCCATGTACGTTTTCATAACATGGGTTTTTTACAACAAATTATTTAAAAAATAATTTCATTTTTAACGCAAACCACATGAAAATCAATCTCGCAATAATAATTTCACTACCAATACTATTAATTGGACTCTTTACAAATCAGCTCTATCTATGGATACCTTTGTCAGTTCTGATTGCATCAACAATTGATCTATTTACACGACAATGGGTTCATTCTAACAGGCTTGGCAATGCACAAGCTCTTAGTTCTACAATAAAATTATTATTTGCATTGATTGGTTTTTACGCAACAATCGGTCAACTAGCATGTATAACCCTTCTAATTTGGTGGTTTGCATTTTAATGATTAAAATAAAGATGGATAACATTTCCCATCTAGTTATTTCAAACACATTCTTAGATCACTTACTCTACATAATCGTAATATTGCAAAAAAAATATAGTCCTATACAATTATAGTTACACTAATCAATTTCAAATGAATTCTTCAAACAAACATGACGAGGATAAATTACCTCAAACAGGTAATTGGGATTTTGATATCGACAAGTTAAACAAAGATGCAGCAAAAATAAGAGAACTCGACAAAAAAGAAGACCAATTCGCATACACAAAAAAATAAATGGAAAAACTCGAAAAAGAGCTAGAAACAAAATGGGTACTAGTAGATACAAATATTCTATTAAAGGCAGCAAGGAATCCTCAAGGCTTTTTGCCAATTTTTGAAATTATCAAGAAAACAAAATGCCAACCAGTATATTGCCAACTAATTAGAGCAGAATTCTTACAAAGCGTTTGGCAACCAGAACTAATCAAGGAAATGGAAAATTTCTTAACGGACTTAAACATTGTAGATTTACCCATGAAGCCATTCGTTAAACTAACAGATGAAGTAATGTCTATGTCCAGAGCCTTACGAGCAAGAAAAAAAGCACTACCTGATTTAGTAGACTCATACGCAGCAGCCTTAGTTAAACAATACAGTCCAAATCTAATATTAATCACTGAAAACCACAAACACTTTGCATATAACCTGAAAAGGTTTCACATATGGCCACTTGATTTAAGCGAAGAAGAGATAGTGACAGTAGGGTTCTACAAAAACAAATAACATAAACCGCTTTCTTCGGATCAAAATCAAACATTAAACAATATATACGCGAAACTATTAGACAACAAAAAACGCACAAATATATGCAAAATCAAGAAATATGCAGAAAAATAAGATGCTATTTATATAGAGCAGAGCTCAACGTACATGTATGTTTAAAAATTCAAGAATTTCTTGAAAATAAACGTCCTTACTCTACTAAGGAAAAATTTTTAGTCATGACATCAAACAATGCCTTCAATGATGCTATACTTACCATCAAAAGCCTACTCGGGCCCAACAGAAAAGAAATTAGCCTCCTTAAATTAGGAACTCATATACCAGATTTAGATAAAATAAGAGAAGAATTTGAAGAACACAGTTTCAGTGCAATCAGAAATAAAATCATTGCACATAAAGATAAATCTACCAAATATGATGGCACTGAACATGTCCAACAATTAGTTAACTCCGAACACCCAAAAAAACTTTCTGAAATAGTTGAAAAATTAAATAAACTTGTTTACGAACACTTCGAAATAAGATGGGATCAAAATAACCCACATGCAAATACCCTAAAAGGACTAAATGAAATTTTAGAAATGATAAAATAGCATAAAAAATTTCATAACAACCCTCCCTCACCTCAAAGCTGAAACAACAGGCCATGTGCAAATTCAAATTGTAAGGAATTTTGTTTTTGACACCTTTACTTTTGGCATGGAATAACGCAGAATAACACCTTATAAAAGGATTTATGACAGAACACAGGGTATTACTTGCAGGCTTCGAACCATTTGGCCCCTACAGCTACAACGTAGCAGAACAGCTTGTTGATGAGCTAGACGGTGAGGTTATTGAGGTAAGTGAAGATACACGAATACAAATTATTGGTTTAAAGCTTCCCCTAAATTTTCGTACTTTCAGAGAAATCCTTGCAGAAGCAATAAGAGACACAAGACCGGAAATTGCTGTCGGTTTAGGTATGGATTTCAAAAATCTCGATCACCTTTCTCTTGAAATAGAAGCTCATCAAGAACCAAACTATGGTAGCTATATTCAAGATACTGAAGGCAATATAGGGCCAGATGGCTATCTAGACGAGCTACCAAAAGTAATAAGAGTGCCAAATGAAGCACAAATAACCCGCGCCATCGCTGAGGTATCCGGAATTGAGTTATCAGAAAATGCTGGTAAGCACATGTGCGAAACTACACTTAGAGATCTAATCAGACAAAGCGAAAACGGAAGCAAATTCCAACCTGCATTTATTCATCTTCCACATACACCAGACTTACTACCTGATTCAGCAAAATTAAATGCTCATACACAATCAATGCCACTTGAACAACAACGAGAAATCATAAAAGCAGTAATTAGAAATATCGGCGCATTTTATTTATAAAAAATCTCCTTTTCCACTAAAAAAAACTTATGAAAATCCAAAAAGGTAAAAGCAGGATTGCAATTGTTGGAGACACTATCACACTCAAATTCCCAAACCCCAAAATAACAAGAACAATAAAAGGATTATATTACGCTGCAAAAAAAGGGAATTTGCAGAAATATTTAACGCAAAACGAAAAGCATTTTAGATTCTCAAGTGAAATGCTGAGAGGGTGGTTTGAAAATTTGAGAGAGTGGAGACTATCTCAAGAGTTTACTGATATCGTTGTACCTACACGTTTTTCGATTTTCGGATTACTAAATATTCAAGATACTGCAAAGGACGTAGAAATGGAGTATGCAGAAATCGGACCAGCCTTACGAGGAAAAATTCCTGATAAAGTAATGCTCAATAATGGTCAGCATACTATTACTGGATCAGACAATTTTGGGTGGCATGATGGAAAACTAAAAATACGAGACTATGGAGAGTTGGGGCTTGATTTTTTATTGGAAAATTATAGAGATGAACTAAGAGAAGCTTTAGCAGAAACAATGGCGAAAATCCAAGCTCGCTAACACTCGCTCCACCCAAGTCGACCAGTGCTGAACGCGGCTTCGCCAACCCCTTCTTCTAAACACCAGTATTTGATGTGCAAAAGAAGGGGTGGGGCGCGGCTTATAGCTACGCCCCCAGTTAGTCCGCAATGACCTTTCGGTCGAAGCATCATTACCCCTCACCCCACAGAATCAGGTCGCTGCATCCGCGCGAGCTGTCTCCGCGAGAGATTCCTCAAGTCCCACCGTGTACGGGTGGAGACGAGTGAGACCAAAGCCGAAGATTCGGGCTCCCTCCGGATTGCTACGCCTCATCTCGTCGAAATCCTCAAGTCGATCTTTAAGATGACCCCCGGAATCGCCGAGCATGGCCGAGAAAGACGCGAGTATTCCCTTCGCACGCTTGATGTTATAATCCCACTCCGTGCCAGCGTCGGCAAAGGCAGTGAAATAGCCCACGGCGATAGTACTGATCGGCGCCCCGGCCAACTCGAGAGTCTCGAGCACCATCGTAAGCATATTGTAGAGATTATCCATCTCATCACGGTCGGCTCCGGCTTCAGCGGCTGCATTGATGGCCGCGTAAACGGCATCATCCTGCAGAGCCATATGTTCACTAAGTCGCATTGTTATCCTCCTCAAAAGTTAATCCCGGCTCCTACTGAAGCCCCTGTCGATATGGGAATTTAGTTATATCGGCAGTTAGCAAAAGAAAAATCTTTTCTACTCTTAGCCACCGATAAACAGGTGTAATGATACAAATTGTAAAAGATCACGGACTTCCTACTTGAGCAGCAAGCGCTCCAAAGAGGCTTAACAACATCAAAGCAGGTTCGCAATTTAACCACATAAGGCCATATAAGTCAAATAATCACTCACCCTTTTCAGCAAGAGGTGAAACCAATTTCATAGTAAATCCTTCACCTTCAACAGCAGAAAGAACAACGTTTTTAATGTAACCATGAATAGTGCCCCTATCACTATCAATCATATTTGCATTCATCAAAACCTTGGCAGTAATCAATCGATGATTTTCATCACGACATTTATCCACCAAATCACAAAAGGCATGTAGACTTACTCTCTGCAAAATTTCGAGAGCTGCCACAGAGGATATGACCAGCGAATCAACTTCGAAAGAACCATTTTTGAGCTCTACTTTTTCCATTCCCATATATTTTTTCTTCTATAAATTACTTATCCTCTCCTAAAGTAGCATTCAATTTTGCCAAACAAGCTGCTTGTTCAACTTCAGGACCTTCGGTACACCTTTGTAGCCCGTCTGATACTTCACCCACAGTTGATTGCACTGCCGCATCCGCAGCTTTGGCACTCGCAATATGACGCTCTGTACTATGTTGTGCACCCAGTAATCCAGCGCAGAATAAACTACCCGCAAGAGCAACAGTCTGTAAATCTAATTTTGCCATAAGAGTTATTATAAAGTAGATCTTATTGTAGGCGAATATGCAGATATGTCAAATCTATAGGTGGATAAAAGTGAGAATACACCCACTCAAACGTAACTAAACCCCACCCCAAGCGTTTCAATAACCTGCCTTTTCACAAACAAACACAAAGCCAATTTGTCGAAAATCGCATTTTTATCTATTATCAATACAATTTAATCACAAAACCATGAACAAATTCATCTCATTTATCGCAGTTGGCCTATCTATTGGATCAATCGGCACAGCATTTGCCATGACCCAACTATTCTCGGATCTACCAGCGGACATTTGGTACGCAGACTCAGTAGAAAGCTTGGTCGACAAAGAAATAGTCGAAGGTTATTCAGACGGAACATTTCGCCCATCAAACAACGTAAACCGAGCAGAATTAGCCGTAATCATAGATCAAACATTGCAGCACATTGACCTCAACTACAAAAACAAAGGCCTGCTCACAATGGAAGCAGCACACATGATTGCCAATGCCGACCCTAAATGTTTAGAGGAGGAAATACACGCAATTGACGATATCGTTCTAGAGTTCAGCTCATCTGACGATGGATTCCAATGGGAATGGATTGCAGATAGTTATGTATGTGAAATTGATGCAGAAACAGGATCCATAACAAGATCCTACTTCATGGAATACTAAAGAATCAATTTGTCACCAACACAGAATTTAGGTATTCTACAATCTTAAATTTTAAAATCCAAAAACATGCCTCAAGAAAATCCCCTACGAGAAACAACAGCTGACCAACAGTTCCTATTAGAACTTGAAGATCATGTAGACCAAAACGCTGCCAGCCTCGCTGTTCAAAATTGGATGCAGCCTAGACTCAAAGACCCCCATACTAAAGTTTACGAACTAGTAGTAGAAATCAAAGCAGCACTCGGAATGCCAATTGAAGCTAATATGGGAGCAACAATTGTAATAATGCATGCCATAGAAGAAGCAAAAAAACAATGTGGTTTCCTAAGCCCCGAAGTAATCATGATGAATCTTTTTGAACGGAGGAGAAAATTACTAGCAGCTTCTACAGTAGAATAGGGGAGACATTGAAAGAAAAATTCTAAATCCAAACTAGTATGGAAATCCCAAAAAGCCCATTAGAAGATCTGCTTTTAATACAAGGCCAAGTAGAAAACAGAATTTTACCAGCAATTGAACAAGGTTCATTCTTTGATGCTAAAATCATCATAAATAACTTACTCGAGCTTATTGAGCAACGCAGAATCCAAATATATGTGCACGGCGGCATAAACCTGTGCATAAGTTTAACAAACCTCGCAGAGGTATTAGAAAATGACAAAACCGATATTGATAGAGCAGTCCTAGACCTAAGGGCTTATTTAGCTCAAGCTCTAATGGCAAATCTAAATCAACCAGATCAAAACGTCGAAGTAAAAAGACAACCTCCCAGAAGAATTGAAAACATCATACTCGCAGCAGTAGTAGCAATAGTTATAGCTGTACCATTTTGGGCTGATAAACAAATGCAAAAAAAACATGCAGCAGAAACAGAGGAACTTCTAAGAAGAAGCTGGCATTGTTTATCAGATAAACAAAAAGAGATGAATTGTAACAGAACAGATGTACCTAGCTCATTCAAAACTGACTTCTGCGTTGATGTTGAAGAATAGTTTTGCCCTGACCTTTCCACCAAAGAAAAAGCCAACTCACACCTATTCACCCTCTTCAGCAAGAGGTGAACCTAATATCGCCATCAATCCTTCACCTCTAACGGCAGAAAGTAGAACATTTTTAACATGCTCCTGAACAACGCCCCTCTCCTTATCAACCATGCCTAGCCTCATTAACTCCCTAGCAGTAATGGCAACCAGTTCATGGCTTTCATAACGACATTTCATCACCAAGTCAGAAAAGACAAAAAAATTACTTTTCTCTAGTGCTGTCAAAGCCGCCATAGTCGATTCAACTATCAAATCAACTTCGAAAGTACCATTTTTTAGTTCTACTTCTTCCATTCCCATATATATAAATTAAAATATCTAACAACAACGTACTACTGAGGCCCACCCCAATAATCATCCTCACCCTCAGCCTCAACCTCCATCACCCCACCTTTCCACTCTACAAAACTTTCCAACTGCCCCGACAGGCAATGTAAATTCCCCGAAGCATCACCACTATATAATGCACCCAAAGGGCGATAAAGCAAACCTTCCTCATCTATAAAAGGCATCAAGGGAAGCGCCAATAAGGCTTTCAGAAACAATAAACGTTCACTAATATAATGTTTTATCCTACTCACCTCCATATTTGTCTGCATCGCTTGAGTTTCAACCAATAGCCGCTCAAACTCCGCTTTTATCAAAGACAGATCAAGTAAAGTAAAACCCTCCAAATCACCATGATCAAAACTGCCACTTTTTAATGCCTTCCCAATAACAGATTGCTCAGCTGCCAAAAATGGCATCTGCTTTGCTCCTTTAGCAATACTCGAAGGGGTATGGTACCAATTGCCAGCAAATATATTCATATACAAACATTAAAAAATCTACCCAAGCTCAGCCACAACCACATCGAACCTCAACCAATCATGCAAAGTAAACATTAACTGTTTTTTGGTCTCTTCACAAAAAGCAATAACCTCTTTTTTACCCAACTCTCCAGAAACAACATTAGCCTCATCACACGACTCACTACAATCATAAGTAAATTTATCAGGAACAAATACCCTAGCAAACTCACGTGTCACTTTTTCTCCACTAGGTAAAAGCCTTACATCTGGACATCCGGGAATCCCTTTTTTAACTTCTGCAGCTTTCACATCTGGAGATCCAATAGCCATAACATTGAATTAATAATAAGTAGGAAACGATATCACAACTAGCCCTTCATAGGCAATACAGCCAAAACCCTTTTTCTCACAATTGGAGTAATATTTTCCGCACTATCAAAACGTCTAAAAGCTTTTACATAAAGAACAGCCTCTTGAATAAGCATAGAAGTATCATGTGCATGATCAAAACAAGTAGCCCCCACAACACTCAAACTATAGCGCCTCCCCGCAGGTATTTTTTCACCTCCATACACACAAGTTTGGTCTTCACGAGACCTATCCGACCCAGGTCCAGCTATATATAAGCTATTCATAATTAAAACTTAATAAATCAAGAAGGTAGATTATCACAACTTCACCCCAACAACAAAACCTCGCTAGCTACATGCTCAGCAAATTGAAGAAAAATACAAAAAAAAGGCCGCCCAAACCTGGAGCGACCTAAATAAAGAAAGTCTATCTCTTACCTCTTTGACGCACCAAAAGTTTATATGCTGCATCATTAACTCCACGCAATGCATTGATCGCTTTCACCCTTGTTTCAGCCACTTTTTGAACACAAGGACTATCATTTAAATATCGTTTACCCTCAACGAAATCGCCATTTGCCTCTACAATAACCTCAACACCATCAAATCTATCTACAACAGAATATTCATTAGAAGATGCCTTACCATCATTAATATACCTTTGTTCCCAAGACAAAAACGAATCACCAGTAGTAATAAATTCAACAGGAGGAATAACAATTACATTACCACCATCAGCACTGCCAACATGAGCTTTTACACAAGTAATTGCACCACTATCCCGTTCAGCACATTGTATTAATTCAGCATCCGTAAATACACTTGGCCCCTCAGTTACTTCATCACTGATTTCAAATAATCCACTACCAGGATCCGATGGCAACTTTGCTTTTGCCTTAGGATCAGCAAGAATACCTGATGCATCTTTATAAAAAGAAGCAACCAAAGAATCAATGCCAGTTATTATAGAATCAGCACATACTGGAGAACTAGCACCCACTTGAGATGAATTTTCGACACACCCCGCAATTGCCAACGTGGCTACTGCAGCAAGAATTTTAGTATCAAGCTTTGATTTCATAAAATTAGGGTTAAGATAGAAGCAAATATATGTATTTCAACAGTTTTTGTCAAATCAAAATTATATAGGATATGATGCTCTTAATAAATAAGTCACAATCAATATTCATTTCACCTTGACCAAAAGCCAGTTTTTCCCTAAATTATGCAGGCAATTTAAAGAAACAATATGTTCGCAATATTCCAAACAGGAGCAAAACAATACAAAATAAGCAAAGGAGACGTTCTCGACGTTGAAAAACTCGAAACTGAAGAAGGCAAAACTATCAAGTTTACAAACGTCCTTCTGACTAATGATGCCGGCGCAACTCAGGTTGGTGCACCACTAGTTTCAGGCGCTGTAGTAACAGCTAAGGTTGTTACTCAAAAAAGAGGTGAAAAAATCAGAGTCTACAAAATGAAAGCTAAGAAAAGGTACCAAAAAACTCAAGGTCACAGACAATATCTGACAACTCTTGAAATCACTGATATCAATGCCGGAGCGACAGCGAAGGCACCTGCCCCTAAAAAGGCTGAAACTCCAAAAGCTAAACCTAAGCAAAGCGAAGACAAGAAGGTTGAAACTGCTAAAAAGACTGAAGAGAAAGAAGCTTAAGACAAACTATCCAAAACACTTTGAAGCTCCTCCGCAAGAGGGGCTTTTATTTTATGTGAAACTCCTTGAAGATCTTTGAATTCCAATAGATGTGCATGCAAAAACTGTCTTTCCAAACCAAGTTCCTCCCTAAACCACTTATTCACCTCACGCACTCCATAAACCCCATCCCCAACAACCGCATGATCTATCGCGGCCATATGCACCCTAATCTGATGCGTCCTCCCAGTTTCCAATCCAATTGATAGTAATGAAAAATTCTTCTTAGCATCAACAGCATAAACCTTGTCCACCAAATAACGAGTCACCGCAGCCTTGCCATCGCCGGTCAAACCCATTTTCTTACGACTTTTTACATCGCGTCCAATAGGGGAATCAATCACACCTTCTTCATGCTCCAACTTGCCTTTGACCAAAGCTAAATAAGTTTTTTTGATTTCACGTTTCTTAAACAATCCTACGAAATATTCATAAGCCTCAACAGTTCGAGCGATAAGCATCAAACCTGAAGTTTCTTTGTCCAAACGATGAACAATTCCAGGTCGCAAATCCTCACCAACCCCTTTATCAACATATTTCACCACAGCATTAGCCACAGTTCCAGTCATATGCCCTCCAGCCTCACCGGGATGTACAACCATTCCAGCAGCTTTGTTAATCACCAAAAAATCATCACATTTATAAATAATATCCAAATCAATATCTTCTCCCTCAAAAACAACTTCTTCAACTTTAACCTCATTCACCACAACTTTATCTCGCTCTTTCAAAGAATACGAAGCCTTCATACCACTTCCATTCACAAAAACCACCGCATCCGCAATCAACTTCTGTGCATGAGCACGCGAAACCGACATCTCTTTACTAAGAAATTTATCTAAACGCATGCCTGGATTTGTACAAACAAAATTAGACATCATTATTTTTATCTAAATCAACACGAACACCATCTCTCAACTTCTCCAACACAGCATTTATCGCTACAGCTGAATCAATCAAACCCTCTCTTACTCTATCCACAGAAGCATCTTCGCTAGGAACAAAAACTCCTCTACTCGGTGAAGGCCAACTATCACGTTCAGTTGGAACAAAAGGACCACCTCCAAAACCATCAGTTATAATAGCCATAATTCTTTGGTTATCGATTAAATCCATCCCACACTATCTGAAAAATATGCCTTTGCATAGCCGCAATCTCCCTACTCTCAATCATTACTCCATACTCCTCACCTTTATCAAAATGCAACAAAGCCACCTTGTCCCCATAAATATTCATCTCCGAATCAAAAATCCCCCACATCGAGCGATCCTTCACATAAACCACCTCCGTATAACCATCATTCATATTGTAATTCTTGTCAAAAAACGCCCGCACTTCCGGAGTATCAGGCGTCAAAGCTTTTAACTTCATTTTTTTCTTAGAAATTCTCGAATTTTTATACGAAATCAAAGAATCTTCATATCCAAATTTCAGCCACTTATCAATCGACAAATAACAATAAAAAACAACATCCTTCTCCTCCAAAGCATCGTACATCACATGCATCACACCCCGCACACCCTCAAAATAACTAACAACGGGTTTCCTGAAATCAAAAGCACTCTGAATCGAGCGAATATAAGGAATTGCCGTCAAAATCTGCGATCTATTATACTCAAACTTCCTTTGCTGCCTATCCAAATACGCCACAAGCACATTCGGATCATTCGCCATATAACGTTTCACATTGCCACTTTTGTAGGAACAAATAAGTCCCTTTTTTACGAGGGACTTAATAATTGAATAACTTGTACTTCTATTTAACCCGGCCCTTTTTGCCAATATACTAGCCCCCTGGGGCCCGATCTTCAGAAGTTCAATGTAGATCTTGGCCTCATTATCTGTAAATCCTATCTGTTTCAGCTTCTCGTGTAGAAGCATAAGCAATTTTTTTTTCGTGAATAGGAAATTAAGACTATAAGGATATTCGAGAACTTGTCAAGTTTTCTTTATGAAAAAGCAAAGAGTCTAGGCTAAAATAAGCGCAAATTTAAACAGAAAAAAATGTCAAAAGATCTTTTAGAACGCGGAATCACCGAAGTAATTGTGAAGGACGAATTAGAAAAAAAGCTAGCAGCAGGGGACAAACTACGCATTTACCTTGGAATAGACCCAACCGGTAGCGATTTAACAATCGGTCACGCTGTACCTCTACGCAAACTGAAACAGTTCCAAGATCTCGGACACCAAGTAATCCTCCTTTTCGGCACATTCACAGCCAGAATAGGGGACCCAACCGGCAAAAACGAAATGCGTGTACCACTGACACCAGAACAAATCGAAGAGAACATGAAAACCTACCTCGAACAAGCTGGAAAAGTACTCAACATCGACAAAGTAGAAGTAGTAAAAAATGGAGACTGGCTCGACAAAATGAGTTTTGCCGACGTTTTGAAATTAGCCGGAACATTTACTGTTTCACAAATGCTGCAACGCGACATGTACCAAGACCGCATCAAACAAAACAAAGAAATCAATCTCACAGAATTTATGTACCCACTGATGCAAGGTTACGACCCAATTCCAATAAAAGCGGACATCCAAATCGGAGGAACTGACCAACTTTTCAATCTAATGGCCGGTCGCAAAATCATGGAAGCCTATGGAGTAAAACCCCAACACGTCATCACAGTGCAAATTCTTGAAGGCCTAGACGGCGTAGAAAAAATGTCCAAATCACTAAACAATTACATCGCAATCTTCGACACAGCCAAAGAAATGTACGGCAAAACAATGTCCATTCCCGACAACATGATCACAAGATACTTTGAATTGGCCACCGACGTCGAAACATCAGCAATCAGCGAAATCGCTCAATCAATCGAAAAAGGCGACAATCCACGTGACCACAAAATGCATCTTGCCCGCGAAATAATCGCTCTCTACCACGACAAAGCCGCAGCAGACCAAGCTGAAAAAGAATTCATCGAAATTTTTGCCAATAAAGGAATCCCCGACGAAATCGAAGTCCGCGAAATGCCAGAAAACAAATACAACATCGTAGACCTAGTAGCAGAAACCGAACTTTCCACATCCAAAAGCGAAGCTCGAAGACTCGTACAAGGTGGGGGAGTGAGAATAGACGGTGAAAAAGTTCCCGACATCACCAGCGAAATAGACATCAGTGAAGAAAAACTATTACAAGTAGGCAAACGTAAATTTCTAAAAGTCGTACATGCTAGATAGAAGGCTGGCAATTGTTTTTTATACCACTAAAAAACACATTGAAAAGCTCGATTCAATAGGCCTAAAAACAGTAAAGGACCTACTCCTATATTTTCCGCGCACCTACAACGACAACACCGAATATCGCAAAATAGCTGACATTAGCACTGAAGAAGTCAATATCCTCAAAGGACGACTGACCAGTATTTTTAAAATGCGCACAAGAACCGGCAAAACAATGGTGCGAGGAGTTTTTACTGATGACAGCGGATCAATCGGCGTAATCTGGTTCAACCAAGGACATCTGACTCGCGTACTTCCACGAAACAAAGAACTAATCCTCAGCGGAAAAGTAAAAGGCTCCATGGGCAAAATGACTCTCCAAAGCCCTTCTTACGAATTTCTCAACACAGACACCGAACAAATCCACAGTGGCCGCATCGTTCCAACCTATCACGAAACCGAAGGCCTTAATTCCAAATGGATTCGCTCCAAAATCAAACCCCTGATCCAAGATTGGACCAAACATTTCATCGAATACATGCCCGAATCAGTGCTCGACGAACAAGACCTCATCTCCTACGGCGAAGCAATCAAAAACATGCACTTCCCGGAAAACAACGACGCCCTCGTCAAAGCCCGCGAACGTCTCGCCTTCGACGAACTATTCCTATTACAATTAAAAGTCCTAAAACAAAAGTGGCATTGGCAAAACATTCACGAATCAGATATCAAAAAAATCCCCACCCACGAACGAGCCCTCCAAGGCATACGCGACGCACTACCATTCCAATTAACCAAAGCCCAAGACCGAGTACTGACAGAAATCCTCGCAGACCTCAATAAACCTTATCCTATGCGCCGCCTCGTTCAAGGTGATGTCGGATCAGGAAAAACCATCGTCGCAGCTCTCGCCGCCTTAAACGTCGTCAAGGAAGGATATCAAGTCGCCATCATGGCCCCAACCGAAATTCTCGCAAAACAACACTACAAAACTTTCGTCTCCACCCTCAAAGGCCTCAACATCCAATTCATCGCCGGTTCCAC
>JAESSS010000058.1 GCA_016763975.1 Candidatus Altimarinota bacterium | reverse complement strand
GTTTGTTTGCAGGTCGATTGCTTTGGCGAGGCCGTCTTGAAAAGAGGCTCCAACTCCGAGGTTTTTCTTGTGTTTGATGACGATTGCGCCCTTCGATTCTGCGATTTCGGCTGTACGATCAGTTGAACCGTCGTCGATGACGATTATGGTGATTTTGGAAATTCCTTTAAAGGATTTGGGAATAGATTCAATCGCTTCTGCGATTGTTTTTTCCTCGTTTAATGCCGGGATTGCGATGCAAAGTTTCATATTTAGTGTCCGATGCCTTTGTAAATTATGCCTGCTTCGGTTATTGCCTCTTTATTTAAGCAGTTTCGGCCGTCAATTACAATTTTTATTCCGTGTTTTACTAGGAGTTCTGCGCTTAGTGCTGCGAATTCATCGTGAAAAGTGCATAGAATGACTGCGTCTGAGGCATCGAGAGTTTCTTCGAGAGTGGGGTGTTCGTTTTGTTCAGGCACGTGTGGGTCGAATTTGTGTACGTGGGCGCCTTTTTCTTCGAGGATTTTGATGATTTCGTGGGCGGGACTTTCGCGGAGGTCGGCGACGTTTGCTTTGTAGCTGATACCGAAGAGGGCGACGTTTAGATCTTTGAGATCTTTGATTTTGCTAAGAAGTTCGACAGTGTAGGCGGGCATGGAGTTGTTGATTTCGCGAGCTTTTTTGAGGAAGGAATGGTCGAATCCGGCTTGTTTGGCACGGTTGATGAGGTAGTAGGGATCGACAGGAATGCAGTGGCCACCTACTCCGCAACCAGGGAAGTGTGGCATGAAGCTGAAAGGTTTGTTGGAAGCGCCTTCTATTACTTCGAGGAGGTCGATGCCCATGATGTCGAAGGATTTGGCTAGTTCGTTTACGTAAGCGATGTTGATATCGCGAAAGGTGTTTTCAATTACTTTTGTGGCTTCTGCAACTTTCAAACAACTCATTTCAGTGATTTCTGCTTCGACAAAACTACGGTAAAAATCTGCTACGACTTTGTTGCCTTCTTTGCTCAGTGAACCGATATTGCGGGGGATGTTGGAGACATTCCATTTGGGGTCTCCGGGATTTATACGCTCAGGACAGTGTGAAAGTTCGAAGTCTGTGCCGCCTTTTAATCCGGATTCTTCGAGGATTGGCAGTACGACTTCTTCACAAATTCCTGGGTTTACTGTGGATTCGATGATTATTTTTTGGCCTTTTTCGAGTTGAGCAGCGACTGTTTTGCAGGCTGATTCGAGGGGGGCGAGGTTGGGTTCTTTGTCGTCTTTTACCGGAGTTGGTACGCAGACGATGATGTACTCAGATTCGTTGATTGTTGTGGGATCGGTGCTGGCTTGGGGGAAATCGATTTTTTCGAGGTCAAAACCGTGTACGTCATAGAGCTCATTTTTGGCAATGAGTTCAGCGAGTGGCAGGCCGACATAGCCGAGTCCGATGATTGTGACTTTGTTCTTGATCATTTATGCAGTAGTTTAGCGCTTTTTGATTGACGATTAATTGGAATAATTTTACCATTTTGCCAATTATTTGATAGAGAATATGCGAGTTTCTGTAATTATCCCGACATTAAACGAAATAGAGGCTATAAAAAATCAAAATTCACATGATTTATATAAATTAATTCCGGCTTTGGAGAAAGGTAGATGGCGCTACACAGTCATTTGTACACGCTTTAATTAGCGATCTAATGAGAAAATATGGAAATGAAGTGTTAGATAAAATTGAATTTAAATCTTGTAATAGTACCGTGAAGGGTATTATTATTGTTGTTAGTTATATGCAGGAAAGTATTTAGGTTTTATTTACTTTAACTTCTATATTATGAAGACACTAAAGTGCGATCTATGTGAGGCAACTGCAGAGGGTGAGACTTTTGAGGATTGGATGAAGGCTTTGATGCCTCATTACATGGAGGCTCACGCGGATGTGATGAAAGATCCGAGTAAGACTGAGGCTGATAAGGAAAAGTGGATGGTGGTGAACCGAGCGAGGTTTGATGCTGCTTAGGTTTTGAGCAAATCTTGGAAATACCCCTCTTGTAGTGTCCATCTAGGATCAGGGGGGGCTTCTTCGTATATTCTTCGCATTCTTTTGCTTAATCCGTCTAAGTTTGCAGTGTGGTTTATCATTTCTAGCGGGGCGATGGCGATTAGGCGGCAGTGTTGAATTATTGCTTTGACTCTGCTGATCTTGAATGATTTTGAGGCTCCTTCGGCATTTGAAACAAGGTGTTCTCTCTTTGCTTCCATGAAGGTTGAGCCCCATAAAAATGATCCACTGTTGGGACTTTCGGCTTTGTTTCCTCGGTGATCCTGACATAAAAATATACCCGGCCATTCTTCGCTGAGTTGAGATGAGGTTTGTGTAGACCAGGGGCCAAATACACAGTTACTTTCTTCAGCAATTGCCTCGACCACTTTCCTTATTTTTGCGCGGGTGCTGGCATTATTAGTTATTAGTTCTTCTTCGAGTTGGGCAGTTGGATTGAGTATTAATCCTTCTATTTTTTTGCCAACAGAGAGGAGAACTGTGAATACTGTTTGGATTTCATCGGAGCTTAGTTGCTCGATGCCGATAACTTTCTCTGGATTTACTATTCTTGATGCGCGTGGTTTTAGGTGTTGGTAAATTCTTTGATCTGGAACTGGGAAGTTTAAATTTCCATCTTTGTATTCTCCTGTAGCCCAATTATATCCGCTCATGGTTTTGTCCATGGCTGTGGATAGACCGAGACCGGGGGCCATTACGCCTTCGATCACTGCTCCGAGAGGGCCGTTTAAACCGGGTAGTATGCTGTATTTCATGCCGATACGATCTGGTTTAATGTATTGAGGTCTTTCAGGTAATATCTCGTCTCTTGGTCCAATTTTTTGGCAATCTATCACTGGTACGGGATCGTGTAGATATCTTTCAGATTGTTGTTGGAAAATGTCAGCTTGGTCTGAAGCACGATGTGTAGGGAGATTGGGCATGGTTTGTGTTTAGAAGGTGGAATATTAGTGGGGATTTTGTTTTTGGTCAAATAAGGCTGAAGTTCATTGATTGTTTTTGTGATTTGTAAAATAGTCCAAAAATTTTACTATTTTACAAATGGGGTTTGACGCTTAGTGAATCAGAGTAGTTTTTCGAATTCTTCTAGAGTTTGTGCCGCAGTTTTTTCCCAGGAGAATTTTGCGGCAAAGGTTGGACCTTTTTCGCTGAGTTTTTGGTGGAGGTAGCGGTCGGTGAGGAGGGCGATGATGTGGTTTTTGAGTTCGTCTTTTGTGGAAAACATTAGGGCTGAGTCGCTGTAGATTTCTTGTAGAGAACTGTTTTTTGCGACGATGCAGGGGGCGCCGTAGGACATTGCTTCGAGTGGGGGGAGGCCGAAGCCTTCGTAGTTTGAGGGGTAGATAAAAATGTCTGCTGAGGCATAGAGTTGGGATTTTTCGGATTCGGATAGGGTGGTGTGGAGGATGACGTTGTGGGTTTTGTGGATTTTTTGGAGGATTTTGGAGGATTTCCAGCCGGGGGTGCCGGCGATGATTAGTTTGTGGTTTGGGAGGCCGAGTTCGGCAAAGGCGTCGATGAGGTGGTGAGGTTTTTGCGGGGTTCGATGGTGCCGATGTAGAGGAGGAAGGGGTGGAAGTTTTGGACTTTTTTGGGTGTTGGGTTTGGGGCTGCGAGTGGGATTGATTTGATGTTTTTGTGGGGGCGGTATTTGATGATGTCGTTTTTTGTGTGTTCGGATGGAGTAATGATGAGGTCGGTTTCGCGGATCGCTTTTTTGAGTAGAAGTTTGTGGATGAATGCGCCGCGGATGGTGTGGGTTTCAGGAAAAAGAATCGGTGTAATGTCGTGGATAGTCGTGACGCGTTTGATGTGAGCTGGTAGGCGGAAAGGGCCGATGTGACAGGGTTCAAAAACGATGTCAGGATTGAGTTCCGTGATTAGTTTGGGGATGAGGTGGAATTTGCGGTAAGTGTTGTAAAAAGGTTTTCGTTTTTTGGGAATGATGTGGTGATTTGTTTTGTCGAAAAAGTTGTTTTCTCGTTCATGGATAAAAATTATTTCATTATCACTGTGCAAAAATTCTTCAGCTAAACTTTTGGTGTAAACGTGGATGCCGGCGTTTTGATTATCAATCGGATCTGCTAGGAAGACGATTTTCATGATTTTTTTATAAAGATGTAGGCGATGGTTGCGGTGATGGCGAGGTATCCGGAAATTTCTACTGCAGTGTTGATGCTGTAGAGGTCGGCTAGGGCTCCAAAAAGTGGGGTGACTATGACGATGCTAAAATGGTTGACGAAGCTTTGTAAGGAAAGCACGGTGGCGCGTTTTGATGAGGGTATTTCGATGTTGATTAGGTGTTCTTCGATGGTGTTTTTGATGCCAAAAAATAGTGAGCCAACCAGGAGGAAGGCTGCGGAGATGAGGCTGGGGGTGTAGGATGCGAGGATGGCGCCGAGGCCCATCATTATGGTGCAGAAAATAAGTGTTCTTTTGTTGCCGAATTTGTCGGAGACAGCGTGGGAAATGTAGTGGCCGAGGGAGGAAAGTCCCATGCCGATTCCCATTATATATCCGAAGAATATGAGTTCGATGTTTTTGAATTCAAAGAAAATTGGTTTCAAATTGTGTATCGATTCGCCGACGGACCAGAGAATCATTCCGCCGATGAATAGTAGGGTGACTTGGCGGTTGGATTTGACGAATAGTAGTGAAGATTTGATGTGTTTGAAGAAATTGTTGTTTTCTTCTTTGTGGTATTTCGGTTCTTTTATCAATGTGATGATGGCTGTGGCGACGACCACAGTGACGAGGGTGGCGGAGATGGTTGTTTGTAGGTTGATTTGGGCGAGGTATCCACCGATGATGGCGCCAAATGTTGCGCCAAGTGGCCATGAGGCCCAGTAGGTTCCGAGGGCTTTTTTGTGGAGGTGTTCTTGATTGTCTGCTTTGAGAGTGTCGTACAAAAGTGCACGGTCAGCTCCGGAAATTAGACTTTCAGAAAATCCGTCCAATATGGCAAAGGCCAAAAGTCCTTCGAGGGATTGGGCGTAGTAGAGAATGATTAGGGCGGGAAACCATAGTGCCCAGCCGGCGATCATTGTTTTGCGTCGGCCGAAGAGGTCGGCGATGGCTCCGGTGGGGATTTCAAATAAAACTATGGATGCTGAAAAGGTGGCAAAAACCAGTGCTACATTTTGTACGCTGCCAACAATTCCTTGATAGTAGAGGGCCAAAATTGGTAGGAAAAACATAAAACCAGACACAAAATTTGCGGCTGTGAGAACGGCGACGTTTTTGGATTTGTATTGGGCAAACATGGGGGGAGTTTAACACATCTCCAGCTTGATAATCCTTGTCTCTGCGATGTTGCGCATGTTGTCGATAAAGACTTCTCCGTAGCGTTTTTGGGTCAGGCGGGAGTCGAGGAAGATTACGTCGCCTTTTGGTAGGCGGTTAATGACTCTTTTGCTGGCGAAAATAGCTTTTGGAACCGCCAACTCCATAAATGAATTGTTGAAACCTTGTGAGGTTGTGAAAAAATATGGGTCGCTCGGTGGCATAAAGGGTAGTTTGTGTACGTAGATGTTTTTGATTAAGTCTTGGTGGTCGAAGCGTTCCCAGGCGAAATTTGTGAGGAATACGACGCTGTTTTCGGGGTCTTGGTGAAATAGTTCGGTTAGTTTGCCGAGTGATCCTCCGACTTGTGAGACAACGGAGATTCCGCGTGCTTGTAGAGGTTTTGCCAGTCTTAGGGTGAAGTGCTCGATTTGTTTGCGGGAGGTGAATACCACTGCTTCGCCGCCTTTTATTTTTTCTTCGAAAAATTTGATTAATTGATCTTGGTTTTCTTTGTCGTTGAGTGAGACATCTTTGACGATGAGGATTTTGATTTCCTTTTTTGGATTGATGTCTTGGAGTGGGGTTTCTTGGGGGAGGCCGGAAAGTTTTTTGATGAAGCTGGCGTTGTCGTCTATGTTTAGCGCTTCGTCGATGATGAGAGTTGTTTTGTTGCGGGACAGAATTTCGGCGAGTTTGTCTGGGAGTTTGAGGTTTGTGCGGTGGATTATCAATTCACCATTCATTGATTCCTGGGTGAATGTTAGGTAATTGCTGAAATCCGGAGTGATGAATACTTTGTTTAATTTGGCGAGTAGTTCTTTCCAGGTTTGTAGTTGGCCGAAGCTGTTTTCGCTGTTGATCGTGCCGAGTTCTTGGGAAATTGTGATTAGGTTTTGGATTGTGTCGGCAGCGTCACGCCAATATTTGGTGTTTTGTTCGACTGCGGTTAGTAGGTTTTTGTAATCTTCTTTGCGAACGGCTTTTTGGGAAAGAATTCCAACGAGGCCGAAGAGGATTTCGCATTTTGATAGTAGGGATTTCAAAGTTTCGTTGTCGGGGTGCATTTCTTGCAGGTGGTGTAGTGGGCGGGTCAATACTTCGAGGCTGAGGTAGACGGATGAGTCGAAATATACGTCTCTGGTGAATTGCTCAAAGTCGATGATTATTAGTTTTTCTAGTGGGATTTCGTTTTCGATAATGTAGCGGTGGCTGCAAATTGCTGGTGCGTTTTCATCTTTGGCGTGGGCTTTTTGGATGAATTTTTCTTTGGAAGTGTCACATAGTTTTGGGTCGCAGCTTGTGCGGGCGATGATGGGGAATTCGTCGTGGAGGGCTTTGACTTCAGTAAAAAGTCCGGTTGTAGTTTGTTTTGACCAGATTAAAATTTTGATTAATGGCAAAAGTTCGCTTTCTTGTAGTTCTTCTTTGTCGAGGAAGGTCTGGAGGCGAGTTTCTGAGAGGAAATTTTTCTCGATGTCGAGTTTGGCTACTGTATCGGGGATTTGGCCGGCTACTTTCTTGAAAAGGTCTTTGTTTAGGGAAATGTAAGTGTCTTTGTCGGCGTGTTGAGCGAGATCTTTGGCTAGTTGATTGTATGGTGGTGGGAATTCAAAAAGAGTTGTTGTGTTGGTAGCGAGGATTTCTGTGTGAGGGGATGCTGCGTCGCTTGTTTTGGCTTCTCTTAGCTTTTTGTTGAGAGTTGAAGCTTCTGGTGAATGTTTTAGTGAAAGGATTAAATCTTTGAATTGAGAAGTAGATTTTTGTGCTAATGCCTGGATTTGAGTGAGTAATTCTTGGGGTAATGTTTCGAATTCTTTTAAAAGTCCGCTAAAAAGTTCTTTTGCAGCGATGGCATCGTCGAGGGCGCGGTGTTTTTCTTCGTGTTGAAGGTCAAAAACTCTGGAAAGTATTTCCAAACTATAAGAGGGCACTCCCGGCAAAAGCACTGAAGCTAGCCGAAAAGTGTCGTATTCTTTGTTTGTTAAATCGATATCTTGGGCACGGAGAAAGTTGGTGTCGAATGAAATGTTGTGACCAACAATAGGGAGGTCGCCGATAAAGTCGATGATTTCTTCTTTTACTTCTTCAAATGATTTGGCGTTTTTGACCGTCTCATCGTTGATATTCGTAATATGGGTAACTATGGTAGGAATAGGTATTCCAGGGTTTATAAGGATCTGCAATGACTCGTGATCGCCGTTGCGATCGAACTTGATTGCACCGAATTCGATGATCCTATCCTTTTCAGGATGGAAGCCTGTGGTTTCGAGATCGAGTGAAATAAACATGAGTTTAATCTATATGAGGCAGGAAATAATGCAAGAGGAGCGGGGTTACTGGAGGCTGGCAGGATGGAAAGTATAGATGTAGCAAGGGGTATATTTTGACACGAGTGCTTCTCCTGAGTATAGTTGTTTGATTTCAACAAAAATGAAATCGCAAAGACCTAGGAAAAGCAATGGTCCTTAAGAAGTTGGAGAGACAAAAACAAAAAGAGAATCACGTTGTAGTGTCATCTACTTCGTTGGAAAGAAAATTTTAGATCCTCATTTACTTATTAGTAAACTGCGGTCAAAAATTATCTTCCCGCCTTGTATCTAACTACTACAACGTGATTCTCACATCCCCTCGCAAGAAGGGAGGTGGGGAATAAAGTAAATTGTTCCTCATTCCATCCTTGCTAGATGATGATCTTGAATCCAAAACAGACTCAAGGTCGGTGCTGATAGGACTGATCCTATCAATGCTCTGCTCATGACAATAGACTTCGGTTTATCGATTGGGATTACAGGCGGCCGGTGGTTCGGCTAGAAACACAACCAAAGTTTGGCAGGAGCCGAAACAAAAATAAAATCTCCGTATACCACCATTTACAGTTAGATTTTAAACCCCGCGCAAGTGGGGTTTTTTTATGGGAGATTTTTGTTGTGTGTGATTTGCTGAAAAGTAAAATAGTCCAAAAATTTTACTATTTTACAATCTGGGAAAATAATAATGAGCCCTTCAAGTGGTAGAAGGGCTTTTCGTGAAGTTTATTGTGAGTCCAGCATTTTTCTTACAACTTTGGCTGATTCTGCACGGTTTAATGTGCGGCCAGGGGCAAAGGTTCCGTCTTGGTTTCCGGTCATGAATCCGTTTGTTTGCACGGAAAATACGGCTTGTTTGTACCAGTCTGATGAGTTTACGTCAGGGAATCCAATTGCTTTGTTGTCGCTGCTGAAGAGACTAAATTTGGCTGAGATATTGCTGATGATTTGGGCAGCTTCTGCACGGGTGATGGTGTCACCTGGACGGAAGTATTGGTTCTGTGTGTTGATGATTCCGTAGTTTGCGGCTGTGGTTACTTGTGAAGAGTACCAATCCCAATCCGAAACGTCTGAGTAAGGAGTTGTGCAGTTGAATTCACATTCAATTTCGATTATTCCTTTTTCTCTTAAAGCGGAAACGATTAAGGTGATGAATTCTGCACGAGTGATTTGTTCTGATGGTGCGTAGGTGTTGTGAGTTTTTCCATTTACTACACCGCGACTGCTTAGATAGTAAACGTCGTCGCCATACCATTCGTTAGCTGGAACGTCGTTAAAATCTTTATTTAGGTCGTTGAGGACAGTGAAGGTTTTGCCGGCTTTTCGGAATTTGTCACTTTGGGCTAGTAGGGTATAGTTGTCGATGATTTGTTGTAGATCGACCATTATGGTAAAGGTGTTTTCGATGTAATATTTTTCTATTTTGTTGATTGTTGTAATGCTTGTCCAAGGGTCAAAGATGAGATTGATCACTTCTTTTGTTGTTGATGTGTCAGTGAATTTTTCTCCAGCGATTGAGGTGATTGTATCGACTAAGTTGAGAAGGTATTGTTCAATTTGTTTTATGTTTAGGTGTGTGATTCCTGTTGGATTGTTAGTGAGGAGGTCGTTGATTGCTTTGTCATTGATTCCTTGACCATATCCATTGGCGATGTTTTTGTTGCTAGAAAACAGGGCGTTGCCGTCTACAACACCAAGAGTGAAGGTGAAATTTAGAAGTTCGGCGGGGATTCTTGGGGCGTATGGGTTTTGAGAATCCTTTGGCTCTATTGAAACTCTGAATTCGTGGAGATTATCTCCATTGATATTGATCGTGCCGCGATTGATCCTGATTAGGGCATCACCGTTGTCTACGAAGATTAAGTTTGGGCTGAGTAGTTCAGCTGGTGATTCTTCTGCCATTAGTTTCCATATGTAGTCAGCAATTCTGTCTATTTCTGGTGAAACTGCGTTTGTGTTTGAGCCGAGATCAGCGAGGAATGTAAGGGATGGAAATATTTCGCCACTGTCTTGGATGAGCAAGGCAAATTCTTTTTCTAAGGCTAATATTAAGTTGTCTAAGTTTAGCTGTGCTTCATTTTTCAGTTCGTTTTTGACTTGTTCGTAGTTGTTATATTTTTTTATAGTACTGACTGCGCTTGCTGTTGATGTTGAGTTTGCGAGGAAGATTGGATTTTGCCCTGGTAATAGTTTGTATAGTGAAGCGGCTTTTTTTGGAATAAGTTGTTCCTCTTTTGGAATAAAGTTGCTGAGGAGCTTGAATCCACCGTTAATTTTACTGATGGACATTCCAAATCCTTCGATAAGTGCTTGATAGTTTTGGACTTCGAAGGCGGTGATATTTTGAAGATTACCCATAAAAATTTCGAAGAAGTTGTTGTTGAGTGCTTTTGAATGAAGTTTTGTATAATTTGGGTTGAGGTTAAGTGCATTGCTGCAGCCGAGTCCACATGCTGTGAGATATTCTTTCATTGAAATGCTAGTTTGGCTAACTATCAATGTGTCTTGGATGTAGGTGTAAGCTGTGTCGTCTTGGAGGACGTAAAATGTGTTGTTGTTTGTTTCTTCTGCTGTGCCGATTTCTTTAAGTAGAGGTTCTACGGTTTCGCTGTATTCTGTGCTGGAAATTTTTATAAAAAAGATACTTTTTGGTAGGAAGTTGTTTTTTTGAAAGTTGAATGTTCCCGTGAAGTTATTTGTTAGTGCTTTTTCTGCGATAAAAGATCCTAATTGTGTTTGGCTGTTTTCATTTTCTTTTGTATTGGTGATGGTACTGAGGATAAAGCTGTCGTAGTGAGAACGCATAGTTTCGCTTATGTTTTGGGCGTTGAAATTGAATAAAAGATCAATGTCTTCAGGAATAAGATTTGTTGGAGCTGCTGCGAATGCAGAAGTCGTCATGGTGGCCGTGATTGTGAGTGTAGCTAATAGTTTTTTAAACATGTGTATAAGTCAAAAAGTTAGGGCTGTATAATGGCTCTATTTGGGGGAAAAGTCAATTTACAACATTTCCACAAACTGATCGAAGAAGTGAACGGTGTCGGTTGGGCCGGGAGTTGCTTCAGGGTGGAATTGGCAGGAGAAGAAGGGAAGTGATTCGTGTTTGATGCCTTCGACGCTTTGGTCGTTAGCGTTGCGGAGCCATACTTTCCATCCTCGTTTGAGGGATTTTTCCTCGATTGCAAAGCCGTGGTTTTGGGAAGTGATGTAGCAGTGTCCGGTGTCGACGTCGATGCAGGGTTGGTTTTGGGAACGGTGTCCAAATTTGAGTTTGTAGGTTTTGGCTCCAGAGGCGATGGCCATCATTTGGGTGCCGAGGCAGATGCCAAAGATTGGTTTTTTGAGGGCGAAAGCTTTTTTGATGATTTTGTGTAGTGGTTTGAGCATTGAAGGGTCGCCGGGACCGTTTGAAATGAAAATTCCATCAAATTCCAAACCTTCAGCGATGAAGTCGTAGTTCCACGGTACGCGGATTACGGTGACGTCGCGTTTGAGGAAGGATCTGAGGATGTTGTTTTTCATTCCGCAATCGATGCAGATGATTGTTTTTGGGCCTCTTTTGTAGGTGCGAGGGGTTTTGGTAGAAACTTGGTCGACGAGATTGTCTTTGTCGGGATCGTAGTATTCTGTGTCTTCTTCTTTTTCTGTGATTATTTTGCCTAGAAGAGTTCCGTGTTCACGAATTTTTTGTGTAAGGGCACGAGTGTCGATGCCTGTTATTGCTGGAATGTTGTTGTCTTTGAGCCATTGTCCGAGGCTTTTTGAGGAATCCCAGTGAGAAAAGTTTTCTGAATATTCAGTGACAATCAAACCTTTGATATGGAGTTTGTTGGATTCGAAACGTCTCATGATGTCATCTTCGTCTGTTGTTGGACCGCCCACACCGTAGTTTCCTATGAGTGGATAGGTCAAAACCATGATCTGTCCGCGATATGATGGGTCGGTAAAAGATTCTGGATATCCCACCATGCCTGTGTTGAAAACTACTTCACCTGCGCTACTTACGTCTGCGCCAAAGCTTTTTCCTGTGAGAATTGTGCCGTCCTTGAGGACGAGTTTTGCTGTTTTCATCGTTGGGCATATTAGGGACTGGGCTTTGACAAATCAAGTAAATTACGTGAATCGGTCGAAGGATAGGATTTTCATTTTGCCGCCTATGAGCATGCTGGTTAGTTTGAACCAGTGTTCGCCGCTGTGTTCGGTTACAATCAGTATTTCAGCGATTTGAGGGCTTTTGCTTGTTGTTAGTTTTAGTCCTTTTGCTTTTTTGATCTGTTTGATTTGCTGTATGTCGCGGATGATTTGAGGGTTTTTGTAGTTGTCTTTTTGGAGGAAATCTTCTTCGAATTTCTTAGGGTCTTTTATGGATATTAATAATTGTGCTTGTAATCCTTGCTTTAGTGCTGCGGGAAATATGAAGTAGAGCACTATGGAAAACCATAGAAATGGTAAGAATGGACGGATGAAGTTACTGATTTGGTCGAAGACGGTGAGAAGTGTTTCTTGCATGCAGTTAATGTAGATTCTATTGCCATTTTTCACAAGATCAGTAGAGTGGCCTCGGAAATTTTTTTAAATAAAATACTTATGTCAGCAGCGTTAGAACCTTTGAGGGATGAGGAATATGAAGCTATCGATGCTCCTGAATTAACTTTTGAAAATTGTAATAATGCTACAGGAGATGAGGAGAGGGATAGGCCGCTTGCTTTTTTTCTTAGGGAGTTGTGTTTTGAGATTAAGACTGGAGTTGATGCTGTGGCGTCAGAATTGGAAGGAGTTGATGATGCTGTTAGGGACATGAAGAGTGATCTTTTGGGTGTTATTGGGATTTTAAATATTTTGACGACTGATCTTGATGAGCAAGATAATAGATTAAATTCTCATTTTGTTTATGAGTTTTTTAATGAGGCTTCTGGTCATTTTAATTTATTGAGAGAAGGTGTGGAGGGTGAGATTGTTGCTCATGTGAGGTCTCGTTTTATGTATGTTCTTAATGCTTTCATTGGCTAGCCTTTACAAAAAGTGCTTTTTAGTCTAAAATTCCGTGGAAGATTTCACCAAAGAAAATGAACCTGCAAGGTCAACACATTCTAAAAGTAGAGCAGTTCGATAAGGACACTTTGCTTTCTTTGTTTGAGCTGGCTAAGGAAATGGAAGGGGTGAAGGACGGAGATCAGATGAAGGGTAAATTGATGGCGACACTTTTTTATGAAGCATCGACTCGTACACGCTTCAGTTTTGAGGCTGCGATGTTGAGATTGGGAGGAAATGTGCTTTCGAATGCAGATATGAATGAGACTTCTTCAGCTAAGAAAATGGAGACTTTGTACGATACTGGCAAGGTTGTTTCGCAGATGGCTGATGTGATTGTAATGCGACATCCTGAGGCTGGAAAGGTGGAGGAATTGTCCAAAGGTAGTGATGTGCCGGTTATAAATGGGGGAGATGGTTCCAATGATCATCCGACTCAGGCTTTGCTGGATTTGTATACGATGTGGAAACACTTTGGCAAGATTGATGCATTAACGATTGGATTTGTGGGAGATTTAAAAAATTCGAGAGTGTTGAGGGCAAATGCCAAAATGTTGTCGCTGTTTGATGTGAAATTTGTGAAAGTTTCGCCGGAGGAATTGAAGTTTTCGATTGATGTGCCCGGTGATGAAACAGATGATTTGAGCTCAGTAATTGCTGATCTGGATGTGCTTTCGATTAATAGAATTCAAAAAGAAAGATTTGAAAATCCTGAAGATGCTGAAAAACATCGTGGCAAGTTTGTGCTTTCCAAGGAAATTCTGGCTAAGTCAAAAGATGAGATGATTGTGCTTTGTCCGCTGCCAAGGATGGAAGAGTTGCCGGTGGAGATTGATGGTGATGCTAAATGTAAATATTTTGAACAAATTGGGAATGGTGTGGCGATGAGAATGGCACTTTTATCTAAAGTTTTATGAAAATTTTATTAAAAAATGGAGAAGTTGTTTCCTCGGATGGTGTGGAAGAGGTGGATGTTTTGATTGAAGATGGCAAGATTGTGGAGATTTTGAAAAGAGGGGAGTTTGAGGGGGAGGCTGAAGAAATTGATTGTTTGGGCAAAATGGTTTTGCCGGGATTTATTGATGCACATGTGCATTTCAGAGATTTTGAACAAGCATACAAAGAAGATTGGACTAGTGGATCCCGGGCAGCTGTAGCTGGAGGGGTTACTACGGTTTTGGACATGCCAAACAATAGTCCACCGATTATCACTTTTGATGACTTGGAAAACAAACGCAAACATATTAATGGTAAAACTTACTGTAACTATGGGCTGTATATGGGAGCGAATGGCTCGAATATTGAAGACATCAAAAAGGTGAAAAATGTTCCAGCGGTAAAGATTTATTGTGCGCATTCCACCGGAAAAATGGGAGTTTCTGGTTCGGCGATCGAACAGGTTTTCAAAGAAACAGATAAAAGAATTGTGGTTCATGCTGAGGATGAGGAGATTGTTTCTGCTAACACAAAAAAATATCTAAAGGAAAACAGTGATGTGCATGTTCATTCCAAGATTCGTTCTGTAGAGGCAGCGGTTTCTGAGGTGAAAAAGGTTTGTGCTCTCTCTGATAAATATTCGAATGCTTTGCATATTGCACATGTTTCGACTGAGGCTGAATTGGAAGTTATTGCTCAGCATGATGGAGTGACTTGTGAAGTGGCGCCGCATCATTTGATAATTTCTGAAGATGATTATGAATATTATGGGAATTATATTCGAGTGAATCCGCCAGTGAGGTCGAGGCAAGAAGTTTTTTCTCTTTGGAAAGCGGTCAAGATGGGCATGGTGGATATTATTGCTACTGATCATGCGACTCACACCCCAGAGGAAAAAGAGCGCCCTTACAACGAGGCGCCTTCAGGAATTCCCGAAGTGGAGACTACATTGCCGATTATGATGAATATGGTGAATGATGAGGCTTTTTATATCGAAGAAGTTGTGGCGATGTGTTGTGAACGTCCGGCAAAGATTTTTGGTATCGAAAATAAGGGCAAGATTGAGGTGGGATATGATGCGGATATTGTTGTGGTAGATATGGAAGAAGAGCGCAAGCTTGAAAATGAAAATTTGTTTACAAAATGCGGTTGGTCGCCATATAGTGGCAGTAGTTTCAAAGGTTGGCCGGTGATGACTTTCGTAAATGGACAAATGGTCTTTAAGGACGGAAAAATTGTCGGAAAACCTCAGGGACAAGAAGCTAAATTTATTTAAATAATTTATGAAAATGAGAAAATTTGCAGCATTAATTCTAACGGTATTCACACTTACAGCTTGCGGGCCAAGTGTGACAGATATACATAACATTGCAGTTACTAGTCTACAAGCAACATACGATGCACAAGGAGAATTACTTGATGTAGCTTTTGCGAATGGACCAGAAGTGGCTCCGGATATTGACGCGATTAAATACGCTGCGATATATTTTGAAACTCAAGCGGATTTGGAGTATGTCTGGTTTACTGAGACAGAATTTCCTGAAAAATTGCAGGTTTATCAAAAAGAATATAATGAATATTATTTGAGCACTGTGGATGATTACGTAGCGCTTGTAACAATTTTTGTAGAAGACTTGGAATCTGCTGAGGATGCTACTACTACATTGTTTGAGTATGTTGGCGATATGACTGAGGCGGAAGGACTTTTTGTCGACGCTTTCAATCGTCTTGGAGATACTATGAATATTAACGCAACTGAATAATGGCTGATCTATCTGTAGAATTTTGTGGAGTAAAATTTCAAAACCCAACGGTTTTGGCTTCGGGAATTCTCGGTGTGACAGCTTCTTCTTTAAAGAATGTTGTGCGCAACGGTGCAGGTGGCGTGACCACTAAATCGATTTGGTTGAAAGAAAATATCGGTCATGCAAATCCGACGATGTTTGGAACTGATAGTTATTTTTTGAACGCGGTTGGACTGAGTGATGCCGGGGTCAAAAAAGCGCAGGAAGAAACTTTTCCAGAATATTTAAAAGACAAACCGGCTCCGATTATCGGAAATATTGTGGAATCTACAATTGATGGATTTGCTGAACTGACTGAGGCTATTGATAAGTGTGGACCGGATATTATTGAGTTGAATTTGGGATGTCCGAATGTGGAGGGCGCACATGGTAAACCTTTTTCATGTGTAGCTGGAGATGCGGCTGCCGTGGTCAAAGCTTGTCGGGCTCGTACGAAGCGTCCATTGATTGTGAAACTGACTCCAAATGTTTCGGATATCGCTTCTGTAGCTGTGGCTTGTGCCGAGGCTGGAGCGGATGGATTTTGTGCGATTAATACACTTTATGGAATGGGAATCGATATTAATATGCGACAGCCGGTTTTGAAGAATCGTAGTGGAGGCTTGAGTGGTCCTGGGATCAAACCTTCTGCGGTCAAAGCTGTGCATGATATTTACAAAGCGACTAAGTTGCCGATTATTGCGACTGGAGGAGTGATGAATGGGGAAGATGCGATTGAAATGATGATGGCTGGAGGGGTTTTGGTGGGAATTGGTACGATGGTTTATTATCGAGGAGCTGAAGGATTTGCTGAAGTTGTTCGCGAGATGGAAGAGTGGTGTGACAAAGAAGGAGTGAAGGATTTGAAAGAAATTATTGGCTGTGCAGTAAAATAATATTATGAACGTAAAAAATCACGATACCAGATTCGAAGCGATGGAGATCTCCGAGATAGTGGAGGAAAATTCTTATACCAAAACTTATGTTTTTAAATATGATCTTGGTGCGAAGCCGGGACAGTTTGTGATGTTGTGGGTGCCGGGAGTTGATGAAAAACCATTTTCGGTGGCTTATTGCGACTCGGGTGAATTTTGGCTGACGATTTGTGCGGTGGGACCATGTTCCAAGGCGATTTATGAGATGAAGGTTGGGGATAGAGTGGGAATTCGTGGCCCTTTTGGTACTGAATATGATATTGGCGAGGGCGAACATTTGGCTCTAGTGAGCGGTGGGTATGGAGCGGCGCCGATGTATTTTGTGGCGAAAGAAGCTTTGAAGAAGGGATGCAAAGTGGAGTTTTTGACAGGGGCGAGGAGCGAGGATTTGCTTTTATTTGAAGAAAGAGTAGCTGGACTTGGCGATGACGTGACTTGGCATTGTTCAACGGATGATGGTTCTAAAGGATTCAAAGGATATGTCACACAGCTTTTGAGTGAAGTGATGAAGGATGTGAAATTAGATAAGATCTTTGCTTGTGGGCCGGAGGTGATGATGAAGGCAGCTGGTGAGGCTGCGGGAGATGTGCCGGCGTATCTTTCTATGGAAAAATATATGAAATGTGGATTCGGAGTTTGTGGACAATGTGCGATTGATGACACGGGGGATTTATGCTGCAAAAAAGGGCCAGTGATGGCTTATGATTACGTTAAAGGTTTGTCTGAGTTTGGTAAATATCACCGCGATGCTCAGGGGAAGAAGAATGAGTATTAGGGGGGGGGGCAAGGAGTTTTCTTTGTTTTGGTTGGTTATTAGTAAGTGGGTTTGATCTATCGAATTCCACATGCTGTTGCAAAGCTGTTTCTAATTGCCGATTCAAGTTTGAGCCTATATTGTTCATTGTTGCTCGTATAGATGTACAATTGTTTATCAGGACATCCATTGCTTAACCAGCATTTTTTTCGGTCATGGTTTGGTATGCGATTGTTGACTTCTTGTGTTTGGCCAACGTCGATCAGTTTCCCATTGGGGCTTACGATTGTGTAGACACAGGCAAAGTTTCTTTTGAAACCTTTATTGTGATCAAATGGACCTTGGAACTCATGATTGAGTATCTTCATAAATGAATGTGTTAAATATATATATCTGAATCTTAGCATGGCAGATGCTAAAAGTCAATATACCTTAACATTTTCGTGGAATCGCATGCTTTATGTAAGGATTTCAGTACATATGACCAGGGGATTGTTTGACAATGCCTATTCAAGAGGTTAAAATACTTGCGTATTTTAACCTCTCATTTCTATGATTCAGAATTTTATATTTAAAATCAGAAAACTAAATGGTATCTCCCAAGATGAGCTTGCAAAAAAGATGGGGATATCTCGTCCCACATTGATTGCTATTGAGAAAGGAACGAGGGATGTCACTCTTCCTGAGTTAAAGAAGCTTTCAAAAATTTTTGATGTGCCATTACATATAATGCTAGATGAAGAATTGAAAATTAGCGATCAATTAGATGCACAGAATGCACGTCATAAATCCTTCAAAAAATTCCATAATCTAGTTTTGCAATGCGTAAAGTATGGATCTGATGATGACGGGAAAATAACAAAAACTAAATTGGCGAAACTTGTATATCTTTGTGACTTTGCAAGTTATTATGAATATCTTGTGCCAATTTCGGGATTTGAATATCATCGTTTAGCACAAGGGCCAGTTGCAATAGAATTTTTTGACCTTATCGATACTGATGAATCACTTTGTGTGGAAAGCAAAGGTAGGGCTATGATGATCTCACTAACTGAAAATCCGAGTGAATCTTCATTGACTGCAGATGAAGATGTGATAGTTAAAAAGATTTGCTTAAAATGGAAAAAGAAAAACACAAAGGAAATTGTTGAATTTACGCATCAGCAAATTCCGTGGGCTACTTCTAGAGTAGGGGAAGTAATACCATATGAACTCATTAACATGGAAGATTCTCAAAATGTTTATTAAAGATAATAAATTTTATATAGAGTTTTCGTCGCACTCTGAAAAATATTTTTGTAAAGATTTCTTACAGAAGTACAAAGAAAAAATGTGGATTGAGACAAGGAAGACAATTGTTGCAACGCTGGAGCGTTCATTCGCCTTTCAGCAAACTAGCTTAATGGACAATATTAAGTTTTCACAAAAAAAACAAATTGGCATATTTAAACTAGATTTTAGGGTTGCTGGTACAAATTCTTCTGCCAAAACATCAGGTAACAGAGTGATTTTCAGTTTATGTAATACTACTAGTAAAATCATTATTTTATTGGTTTAT
>JAESSS010000057.1 GCA_016763975.1 Candidatus Altimarinota bacterium | reverse complement strand
TTCAATATGGTCGTAAGCAGGGTGATTCTCAGGTACATCAGGGAAAGTTACGACATTGTCATCAGCACACTCTACTTCAAAAACATCCTGTGCCAAATATGCCAAAGCAATCGCCACTTCTGCTCTTGTTAATCCAACACATTCTTCAACAGCTATATCTTCTTCAACCTCAGCAGTCTCGTCAGGCTGCATAGTGATATCGGCACTTGCCCCAGGAGTTTGAAGATCTTCGGAAGCACTGACATCCTCAATACCTACATCTCCCATACTTGCGTCCGCGGTACTACCATCGGACATAACACTTCCAGGAGCTCCTTCTCCTGCACAAGCACTGAAAAGTGTCGCTGCACCAAGTCCTAAAAACTGACGTCTATTGATATTCATAATAATAAATTAAATCTAGACAGAATAATACCACCCATTCTTGAATAGTCAAATCCAGTAAGCCTTCATATCCTTCCAACTCTTAGTATTCAAAACATCCTTCGCTTCCAACCAGCCTCTTCGAGCCACTCCCACACCAAAATCCATGAAATCAGTATGACGAATATCATGTGAATCAGTATTGATCACAAACTTCGCACCCTTTTCCTGCGCCATCCTCAAGTATTTGTCCACGAGATCTAGACGCATTGGATTTGCATTTATCTCCAGAGCTACTTTGTTTGCAACACAGGCATCAATCACTTTGCTCATATTAAAGTCCATTTCCTTTCTCTTATTTACGAGACGCCCAGTTGGGTGGCCCATGATCATTGAATATTTATTTTCCACCGCTGCAATCAGACGTTTGGTTTGCTCATCACTATCCAATTGCCCAAACATATGTGCTGAAATAATCACGATGTCGAGTTCCTTTAAAATTTCATCAGAAAAATCCAGAGTCCCATCCTTCAAAATATCCACCTCACATCCCTTCAAAATTTTGATCCCAACATCTAATTTATCAATCTCCTTCCACTGACGACGAATATCCGCATCCTTCATTCCACCAGTTACCGCCATCGCCGCAGAATGATCTGTCACCGCAAAATAATCATAACCTTTGGCCTTGAAACACTTCGCCATTTCCGCAATAGACTTCTTACCATCACTATAAGTTGAATGAGTATGCACATCGCCACGAATGTCCTTTAATTCGACCAGCGCCGGCATCTTGCCATGTTTTAAACCATATTCAATTTCACCAGAATTCTGACGCATCTCAGGTGGAATAAATGGCAGTCCTAGTTTTTTAAAGATTCCTTCCTCAGTTTTGCCAGCCACAGCTTTGTCCCCATCCATCAGCCCATATTCATTCAGTTTCAGACCTTTCTTTTTGGCCAAATCTCTCATGCGAATATTGTGTTCCTTACTACCAGTAAAATAATGCGCCGCCGCACCAAAACTCTCATCCGGTACCAAACGCAAATCACATTGAATACCAGAAGCCATGATCACCGATGATTTGGTATCGCCCTGTGCAATCACATTAATCACATCTTCAAAACTACAAAAATGTTCCATCAGCCCTTCACCATCCGCCACCACCAAAATATCAATATCCCCAATAGTTTCTTGTCTCCTCCTCAATGATCCACAAAACTGGATACGTTTCATTCCTTTGAATTCATTTAAATATGCGATCACTCTTTCCGCTTCCATCTGAGCTTCGTTGATCATTGTTCTATCACTGGAGAATTGAGAAAATTCATCAATCGCCTTCAAAATTTCAGACTCTGATTTTTCGCCCATCTTTTCCAAAGTCCTCAGCATTCCTGCTTCACCAGCTTTTTTTAGCTCTGGAATAGTCTTGATCGCCAATTCATTATAAAAAAGTTTCACCTTCTTCGGACCAATGCCTCTAATCTTCAGAATCTCCAAAAGTCCCACAGGAAAACCCACTTTTATTTTATCCACAAAAGAACACTTGCCCGTCTCAATCATCTCCACTATTTTGGCCTCCAAATCCTTGCCAATGCCCGGAATCTTCTCTTTGATCCCAGCACCATCAATCATCTTGCGTAAGTCGTAAGGCAAATTAGTGACAGTTAGCGCCGCACGACGATAAGCATTAACACGGAAAAAACTCTCACCCTTGATATCGAGAATATTCCCAATTTCATTAAAAACTTCTGCAATTTGTTTATTATCCATTTTTCAAAATATTATAAGTTTTTTCACCCGCCACCTTCCAAGAAAACAATTTTAATCTCTCTCGACCCAAATCTACAAGCTCCTCTTTTTGTTTCACAACTTTCTCCATACCATTTTTAATAGAATCAACTGATTCCGGATCCACAAATATCGCCGCCCTCCCCGCCACCTCCGGCAAACTCGAACAATCGCTACACATTACCGCTTTGCCATAGTGAAAAGCTTCCAAAATCGGCAGTCCAAAACCCTCATACAGAGAGGGGAATACAAAAGCCTCACAGTTTTCATACAAGGCCCGCTTTTCTCCCTCAGTCACATATCCCGGCATCACAACTCTCCCCAAAAGTCCCAATTTATTCACAAGTTTCAATAATTTATCAAAGCCAACACCTCTCTTTCCCGCCAACACTAATTTGTAATTTCCATCCATCTTGGCAAAAGCCTTCACCAATCTTTCCAAATTTTTCTTACTCTCCAACCTCCCCACAAACAAAAAGTATTTTTCCAATGCAAAATATTCAAAAATATGCCCTTTGTCCGCCGCAACATCCACAAGCGAAAATCCATGCTGCACTACTTCGATTTTGTCCGCATCACATTTAAAAATCTTCACCAAATCCTTTTTTGTAGCCTCACTCGGCGTCAAAATGGTAGTCGCATGTTTCACCGCAAACTTGGTCGACCAATTTAAATAATGATAAGAGAAAAACGAATAACTCTTCTTTAAATATCTAAAAGCCACATCGTGAATCATGATCACTCTCTTTTTCGGCAAAGTCATCGGAAAAACATGTGAAGGCACAAAAAGCACATCCGGCATATTCTTCTTCAGCTCGCGACTCAACCCAAGATGCGTCCACAACCTCCTCACATTGATCGCTTTTTGTTTCACACCCTTCAACGGCAAATGATAACGAGAATAAAGAGTAATCTCCTCACTGCCCAACTTTAAAAGTTCATTAATAATATGAAAGCTATACCACTCCACTCCAGTAGCTTCTTCATGCCCATAACGTGATGCATCTATTGCGATTTTCATACAGCCATTCTAGCAATCTATTTGCCACTTGCAACGACAATCCCGCGCACCCTCTTCGCACCCGCTCGCTTCAAAACTCCAGCACACTCCTCCAAAGTCGATCCGGTAGTCGAAACATCATCCACCAAAAGCAAATCCATTCCACTCACATCCTCTGTCACGCAAAAAGCCCCCTTCAAATTAACCTTTCTCCCACCCGCACTTAGCTTGGCCTGTGACTCTGTATCACGCACCCGACACAAACATTTAAAAACCTCTCCCAATTCCAAAGCCAACAACTCAGCTTGATTGAATCCGCGATACTTCATGCGCTTAACGCTCAGCGGCACCGCCACCAAAACTCCACCATCATATCCTGCCCTCAAAACTTCGCCCAAAACACTCACCACTTCCTGTGAAAACTTATATTTCAATTGTTTGATCAGTTTCCTCACCGCTCCACTATAATGAGTGCAAACAATCAGCTCATCCAGCGCTCCTCCCCAAGAAATCCTCTCCACCCGCGACACAAGCCCACAGCCACTACACAAAAACTCCCCAGCTGCACCACAGCCCAAACATTTCTTCGGAAATAAGAGATCAAAAATCCATTTCATTTGAAGACCCTAACAAATAAATCTAAAATTTTTCTAAAATCCCAGACTCAACCACCTCCAGCTTCTCAGCCCGACTCAATTTTTTTACAGCAGCTTCTTTGCGACAAGCATCAGAGCGATCTTCACATTCACAAGAAAAAACAACACGAACCGGCCGCCTCACCCTCGTATATTTCGCTCCGAGTTTAGAATTATTATGTTCATCAATCCGCTTCTCCACATCAATACAAACCCCTGTGTATAGAGTTTTGTCCGCACATTCGACGATATAGAGATGCCACATGCAAAAAATATAGCACATTGAAATCCTCGTCCTCATCATATAACCTCAAATCCTAATTTTGCATTTATGAAAATGGCAGCAAGTGAATCTATCGCATTTCTGGAGCAAACTTTGGAAATGCCTCACATTTCAAATACGGCTCCATCCGACGTGGAAGGCAAAAAGCATGTTGTCTTAACCCATCCTGGATTTCCTTGGGCTGATGTTTTGGATTCCATATACAACGCTCAGGTTAAAGACCAGGTTCATAGTATTAGAACGGATCGTAGTTGGGCGCAGCACCTTGATATTCTTGATGAGGGCTCTCACGACTTTGACGTTGCTGCAGATATCCAAAAAATCGCCACGAAGCTCAGTGAATTAATTGAGAAAAGTTTAGATCCGGAATTTTTTAATCCGGAGATAGAAGACAAATTCCTTTCGCAAGTAAATGCTGAACAATTACTTTTGAGAAATCAGATAGCCACTTTGATTGGATCTTTGAGGGAAATGATCAGAGAAATCTCCACTCTTCAATTGATTTTATCCCGAGATGATTTAGTAGTTAGTTTTGGAATGGGAGTGCCCGATCTTGATATCGACAGTATGAAAGAAAGGATTTCGCAAGGTCTACCAATTAAGAAAAACTTACTGACATTTGGCAAAAATTTGATTGACCACTTTGATTCGCAAGCGGAAAGGAGATTTTTTCTTACTTCAGGAATATATGCTCCCCACGATGGATATAATGGGGGAGTGAGTCACTATTTTGGATTTGCCGGCATTCCGACGAGTGATCCCGATCCGGTCAACACAATGCTTTACCAACAAATCAAAGATTTCAAATCAATGGCAACTATCAACCCCGAAATAACCCTCATGGGTTCCTATGTAGATCAGTGCGTTTTGCAAACAATGTCCGATTTGTGTCACCTGTTTAGCCGCGTGCGCTTTCCGGTCAATTTATGCACAGGATACGGCTCTGATCATAATCGTGCTCTGCATATTGATCCTAGTTTGAGAGATTTTGTTAATGAAATAAAGGACAGCAGCACTCTAGACGAACAATTATTGATACTACAAAGCAGAAAACAACTTCGAGACATCATCCCTATTAATTATTGGAAATTTTTCAGAGGCCACTACGAATTAATAAGATCCAAATTTGAAATCAAACGCTCCAGCACCGACCTTTCAAGAGTAGACCTCTCCGGCACCACAGATATAGAAGGTTTGTTTGATTGAAGGCTAATTCCCCAAGATTGACGATAGCACCCTTTGCATGCTAATCTAGCCTACTATCTCCTAGACGACTTCATACTATTATTAATTTTCTCAACGCTTAGTCGTTGTTTTATCTATAACCCCCATTTCATGAAGTTATCAACCTCAGCAGCTTTAGCTGTAACTCTAGCTATGTCCTCTTGTACACTCGAAATTGATCGAATAGAAAGCCCCCAGACGGTCTCAGCAGAGACTGCACGTCTAGTGGTGGATATGATGGCAACGGTAGGACACAAGGGCTCGTGTGACGAATTACGAGAGTTAGCAATGGATCAATTCATCCTTGTAGTGAACCTAGACACAGTAGAAGGACTTTCAGCAGACCTCATAGATGGTAGGAGTCATGGAGCTGTAAAGGATCAAGATTTAGAAAGTGGTGAAAGAAAGCTATCTTTTGTTATCAGCGAAAAAACAGGAGGTTCAACACAATCAGGAGATTTCAGAGGGACAGTATCTGGTATCTGTACCCCTTAATAACCCTGATGGCTTCCTCATCAAGGAAGCCTTTTAGATAATGGATTTTCCTTTAAATTCATTATCCTTATCTTTTGCGTATTCTCCTTCTATAACTTCGAAACTATCACTATCCGCACCTTCCAATAGGTATTTCTCATAATAAACATTGTTTTTGTCTTTCCCGAAAAACTCGGAAATCTGCTCAAAAGAATCAACGTCCACATTCTCAAGTCCATTTGTAGTCAAATTTTCGCGATGGTGAATAGTGCCATTATATATTCCATAAGATGGCCACAGCATAAGATGTCTTTCAATTCTTTCTCTATCCGAACATCCATCAAAATCACATCCATCAAAATCAATCACTTTAAAAATAACTGACTCCATATCCCTCAGCTCTTCGCCTTGAAGATGTCTTTTAATTCTATAAATAATCTCAAAAGTATCAGCCCGACTTAGCTCTTGCTCAAGCGATTCAATACTGGTTGGCAAGAAATTATACTTAGCAAAAAGATTCATATAAGGAGCAAACCAAAAATCCTGAAAATCCTCTTGGAAATAATTTGATTTCTGACTTGATAGTAACGATTTCTTCAAAATTTTCGCCGCTTCCACCATATTTACATTTTGATCTGGTTTAAATGTGCCATCATCATAACCATCAATCCATTTCTGAGAATATGCATAATAAACATATGGACTAAACCATTCCTCACTACCCACATCAGAAAATTTATCCACAAACTCGATTTCTTCTTCATCAAAATTCTTCCCATTATTCAAAAACCTCAACTCAATCGCCATTTTCAAAAATTCCGCCCTGTTCACCTTGTCTTCCAGCCTAACTTCCGCATCGGCAACATCATTAACAATCCCACCCTCCACAAGCTCATCAAACGCAGTCAAAGCAAAAACCGAACTAGTACTAAGTACACTAATTATTAAGGCTATAAAAAATTTCTTCATCGGAAAAGATTAAATCAAATATGTGTAATCTATATAGCACATTCGATGATAAGTTGGGAATCAAGCTTCTTCTATAGGAGTCACAGGTTAAAGGTGGAATAGAGTGGGGAAAGGTTACAAAAATACGGAGCACTTGATTATTAAATTCTAATTGAAAATTGGCAGATTTTCTATAAAATAGTACTGATTCCTTACCCCACCCCAATATGTCCACAACTACTATTCAAGACTTCATCTCGGCTCTCCCAAAAGCCGAATTACATTTGCATATTGAAGGCACTTTTGAGCCCGAGCTAATGTTTGAAATTGCCAAACGTAACAAAAAGGAGATCAAATACAAATCCATTGAGGAGGTAAAGGCAGCCTACGATTTTAATAATCTACAGGACTTCTTGAACATCTATTACCAAGGAGCAGGTGTATTAATTGAAGAACAGGATTTTTATGACATGACTTGGGCGTATTTAGAAAAAGTCCATTCGCAAAATGTCATACATACTGAGATTTTTTACGATCCACAGACACACACAGACAGAGGCATCAAGTTTAGCACTGTCGTTCAAGGAATAAGTGGAGCATTAAAGGATGCTGAGGCCAAATGGGGGATGAGTTCAAAGTTGATTATGTGTTTTTTGCGACACCTTGATGAAGAAGCTGCAATGTCAACGCTTGCAGAAGCCCTTGATCACAAAGATCTCATTGCGGCAGTCGGCCTAGACTCATCTGAAGAAGGACACCCTCCTTCCAAATTCCAAAAAGTCTTCGAATTGGCTAGGCAAGAAGGATTTTTGACTGTTGCACACGCTGGAGAAGAAGGTCCAGCAGAGTATGTGTGGGAGGCTCTTAATTTATTACAAGTATCTAGAGTAGATCATGGTAATCGCTCTCTTGAAGATGAAAAATTAGTTCAGGAATTAATTGATCGTCAAATGCCATTAACTGTGTGTCCTCTATCAAATCTGAAATTAAAAGTTGTTAGTGATCTGAAGCAACATCCCCTTAGAGAAATGCTTGAGAAAGGCCTTTTGGCAACAATAAATTCTGACGACCCAGCTTATTTTGGTGGATATCTTAACGAAAATTATCTAGCAATTTCAGAAGCATTAAGCTTATCAAAAAAAGAAATAACTCAACTTGCCAAAAACTCCTTCACCGCCAGTTTCCTAGATAGTGAAACTAAACAATTAATGATCAACAAGATTGAGCAGTATTCTCAAGAGAATAGCTGAAGATCGACTTAAATTTGGTAAGTCATCGTCGCAAGGTTACCACTTATTCGACTTCGAGACGGTCTTGGCCTACAGGAACCCAATGAGGCGGAAGTTCAGGTCTTCAAAGCAGTATTATTACCGCAACGGCAAGATAGAGGAAGTGGCTTCTGCTAGGGGAGTCGCAGGTTGAAGATGGAATAGAGTGGGGAAAGGTTATAATGACTAAACTTTACGCCACCCACTCCACTTATTATCTCCTTTACTTTGAATCACCAGCTTGTCAATTCTACAATTACCCATACTGAAACTGCACTCCATTCTTTCAAACTTACATTTTACAAAATGGCAGTTATCAAAATTAACTCCCACCATTGATAAATCACTAAAGACACAATTGTTAAAGGTGCAATCCCTAAAAATGCCACTCGCAAAATCCCCACCCACAATATTGCAATCTACAAAGCTTTTATTAATAAAATCTCTATCCATCATCGTATCTTTTGGTTCTTTTGTGAAGTCAAAGTCACCACTGACAGTATCATTTTCTTCCAGTATTTTTAGGAATCCTTCTGAGTTCATAAAAACAACTATACATTAGCTTTTATCCAACACTCTCCGTTAAGGTTGACAAAAAAACACAAACAAGGGTAATATGTGGATTACTGATCATTGTCATATGTGTGGGAGCAAAGAACAAGGAGATATCCAATGTCATGGAATGGATGGCAAACTGGCAGGAAAGAGTTTCCTGGCTACCGAGTTAACATCGACGTCGACGATCCAAGTGGCTGGATCAACTACCTCGTCGCTCCTCTCAGTGAAGGGGAGCCGGATAAGAATCACATTCATCTCAAGTGCGCCATCAGGGCGAATGAACTGGAATGGGTTGTCGCCTCTGTCAAAGTGGACGGCATCCGAGTAATTAACAGGAGGAAACTCATCGAAGCCGTAAACCGGGAAACCGGTTTGAACCTCAGCTACCGATAACAAACTAACCTTCCCACGCAAAAGCAAAATCAGCAACTCCCACCAACACTTGGTTCAAGCCCATTTGGAGCGAAGATCCAGTGTAGTGAGAGATCAGGGGTGGTTGCTTGTCGACTGCCCTTTTTCATAAAAATTGGTGGGTCATCGCAGCAAGGTTACTATTTATTCGACTTCGAGACGGTCTTGGCCTACAGGAACCCAACGAGACGTAAATTCAGGGCTTCAAAGCAGTATTATTACCGCAACGGCAAGATAGAGGAAGTGGCTTCTGCTAGGGGAGTCGCAGGTTGAAGATGGAATAGAGTGGGGAAAGGTTACGAAGAGAAGGTCCATCTGTTGACAATAGCTTTGTTAAAGAGCTTAATAGGGACCTTATTAACAACAATGACATGATGAAACTTCTCTTAATTTTGGCTTCAGTTCTAATGCTCTCTGCATGTTCATTTATAGAAGATGGCAAAGTTGATCACACTGAGGTTGTTGAGGAAGAAATCGTAAAGGAAGAGGTCATTGAAGACCAGCCAACCAACGAGTTTAACTATGATCCAGCAAACGCAACCATGAGCTATTCAAGTAAAGAAAAAGGAATAACCCTCGACATTCCCTATAATAAAAATTGGAGTCACGGTGGTAGCACTATTGAGCCTTATCAAGATCATGGAAGCAGCATTAGTTTTGGACAGATTGGCCCGAGGTATGGTGATCAGTGTTGTTCAAGAGAGTATGACCTTGAGTTTTCCCCACCAGAAAGTGCAGAAACTGTGATTGCTCGTCTTTCTCCCGAATTTAAAGCTAGAACAGAAGAGATAAATGGATTACCTGTTATTAAGTTAGAAGATGCTGGTCTTTGCATTTACCCAACAATAATAGTAATTGGAGAAAAGCATAATTATGAGTTCAAGGAGGAGTGCGGAGATGATTTTGAGGAAGGTTTCAAAAAGCTGTCAAAAATAGTCGAAACAGTTCAGTTAATTAAATAATTTGGTGGGTGGTAGTGGGTTCGAACCACTGACCTCCTGCAAGTCAAGCAGGCGCTCTACCAGCTGAGCTAACCACCCAAAGTATTTCGCGAGCCATTCTATATGTGTCCAAAGTCTTACGCAATAGCACTGTGCGAGATGTATTTATAAATTTCCTTGAGTTATATAGTGAAAATGCCTAAACTAACAACCAATCATTAAGTCAATTACAATGGCAGATCAAGATCAAAATCAAGCAAACAGTGGTGGTAATCCACCAGCAGGAGGAGCACCGACTCCGCCACCAGCACAAGGTGGGGGACATCCACCAACTCCACCAGTACCGCCGGCAGGAGGAGCGCCAGTTCCACCACCAGCACATGTACAACACCCACCGGCACCAGCCGGAGGACATCCACCAGTACCGCCGGCAGGAGGAGCACCAGTTCCACCACCAGCACATGTACAACACCCACCGGCACCAGTCGGAGGATATCCACCAGTACCGCCAGCGGGAGGAACTCCAGTTCCACCACCGGCTTACGCTCAACACCCACCAGCAGGAGCATATCCACCACCGGGAACACCGGCAGGAGGATTTCCACCAGTAGGAGGGGGAGCACCAATTCCTGGAGGAGCATTTCCACCAGCGGGAGGGGGAGCCGGAGCACCGATTCCACCACCACCACCGGAAGACACAACCCCAGCGAATTTCCAACTTGGAGCAAAGCTACCAGCTCAGTTAGGAGTTCCAGTTCCTAAACACGAACTAAACTTCGACCAAAACAACTTCCTCAGACTTCTTGCCGGTTCAATTTCATTGGCAAAAGATGAGAAAAAGAAAATCATCGAATCATTGCCAAAACTTAAACAGTCTCAAGTCGACGAGCTAATTCGCATTTTTGAAGAAGAAAAAGAGAAATTCTCTGCTCTTTCCAAAAAGCACGTTCCTCAACTCGAAAAACTCGCTCAACAACACTACAACGAATGGATGGACCTTGAAGGCGAATACCAACAAGCATCCAAGAGCGAAGAAGACACATCAAAAGCAGATGAGATCCGCAAAAACCTCGGTCTCTGATCTATAAGGACTAAGTAAAAAGTCTAGAGCCTGCTGCATAGCGGTTCTAGATTCTTTTATTGCTATAGCCATTTCCTTGTCCAAATCTTTTTCCTCCTTTCTCCTCTCCAACTCAGTCCCTGCTCGACGAAGATCCTCAATGGTTCCATTCACCATCATCATTACTAACCCGGACACCCGTCTTTCATCGAGGGGAGTTACATCTCTCGCCGGCAGTTCAATCAATTCTCCCATCAATAAGCTGTTAAATTCATAAAATGATTAAAGCAGAATTCCATGCTACAATCAAACGAGTACTTACCCTCAAAAACTATGAAAAACATCTTCATCAAATCTTTTCTAATCATGCTCGCAACTACTGCTTGTACTTCTCCTGCCCCTCTTGACGACGATCCAATTGGAACTCACCTCGACAATCAGGCTTTTTCTGAGGCATTGGGAGATGGTGATGAAAAAAAATGTGAACGAATCGAAGATGAGACTATGAAGGAAGAATGTGAAAATGCGATTCAGGATTTGGCACTCTCCACCGACGCTCTTAACTCAATGGACAAGGGATTATGTTCAGGAATTTCAGACGAGAGAATTCAAGAAGGATGTGAATTAAATATTGCTGAGGCAGTTGCCGATACCAAAGCTGCAGAAGAACAACAAAAGAAAAACGACGCAGACCTTGCTCTCGATTTCCAAGCTGTAGAAAAGGGTAGCCTTGCAGCCTGCGACAAAATCGAAGATCCTGCTTTCAAAGAATCATGCCGATACAATGTCACTGTCGACATGGTTGCAGAAGGCGGCAAACTCAAACTATGTGAGATCTTTGAAGACTCCGTGGTTGTAGAACGATGCAAATCCAGTCAGGAGGAAGGGGAATAATCCTATTTTCCATCAGGATCGAAACAAATAGCGATCGGCTTGAAGTATTTGGTTGCTGTGTGTGTATTTTTCGCTCTCACATAACATGTATTCCCATAGGGATCGATGTTTGTGAAATATACATAACTTGTACCTCCATAATTTGTGGAATAAGAAGCCTGACCTGAACAACTCACGAGTACTTGTCCTGTAGGACATGAGACACTTTTTTCTACTAATCCATTTCCACTAATACTGTAGAAAGAACTAGGAGTAACTCTGTTAAATTTACCAATCGAATCAGCTTTGACATGGCCGTAGACTCTGAGATCCTTTTTTGCATTCGATGTACCTATATCAGTATTTCCTCCCAAGAAGACTTTATCACTGGGAAGCAGTTCAATATCTGAAGATGAATTTTCTGTCGCGTGAAGCACTATATTATCGCCACTTGCTTGTATAAAAGTATCTCCACCACCACCAAGGTTCAAAGCGGTATCTCCGAAATCTACAATGCCCTCAATCGTAATTGCATTGCCGTCCTTCGCAATAAGTTTTGAAGTTGTGATAGAAGGTGTACTTAATCCACTTTCAAGCACGATCCCACCACCAGTGTTAGATGCTCCAACACAATCTTGTATCACTGGGTTACAAGTCGCAACCTCCTTTACAAGTAAACTTCCATAAACCGTCAATCCAGCTCCATCACCCACAGCATTATCTCCAATTTGAACCCCTAATCCGTTAGTTTTATTTATAGAAAGAACTGCCCCGCTACTATCAATAGTGTCTACATCCAAGGAACCATCTAGTTGAGAGTTGCCTGTTACCCACAGCTCATCATCAATTTTCACTTTGCCACCCTGAGTTGTACTTTCATTTGCCACTGGACCACTTAGCCACAGATTATCTCCAATCCTTACACTTCCATTATTTGTTGTAGATGAATTAAGGATCGTACCGGTAATATCCACTGCATCATTAATTTTCACTCTACCCGAGTCATTCTTTATGTCTCCTGTAATGTTTAATCCACTCAAAGTGGGGGACACTGTGGTTCCTGGGATTATGGGTTGGACTTGCTCCAATTGCCGCACTTACACCAATAAAAAGTACTCCGGTTACTACCGCAGTAATTCCAGATATCAAAGCTCCTTTTAAACTATTATTTTTCATCTTTTTATTTTTATTTTCACAGCTATTTTAACATAAAATGGCCTTTTATTCAACCAGCGTAGCGTCTCTTATCTCAAAATCTATGTTGTCCGGCAAATTTGGAATTGTCGGTGCCCAAGCAGGCCAACTATCAATTTCCACTTTATTAACTTCCGGCAAATTTTGTACAAAAACCTTCGCATCTTCTATATCTTTGCCCACAATATGATCGCGAATCTTACTTAAAAGTTTCGCACCTCTATCTTTCAACTCATTAATGTCATATTGCTCAATTCCCTTTATATTAGCGGTTAATTTGATCTTGCCTCTAGCCTCCTCAATTTCAAAAATACGATAAGATGTCGAACTATCATTAATACTCAAAAGTTTCTTCTGCGGACTTTTCTTCAGTTCCAATTCCTCCCTCAATATAGCCAATAACTCCAAATTATTATAATAAACACTGCTGGCCCCGACCTCCCCGGACACAGTGAATTCCTTTCTATCACTACCAACCAACCCACCCTCAATCACCACTTTTGGTTCAGATATAAATACTATTTTCTTTTCTTCCAATAATTTAAAATCCACCTCTGTTTCTGATTCAACCTCAAACCTCTCAACTTCCGCCCTCAAATCCTCAAGCACAGCCCTCATTAACTCATCTCTAATGCGAGACTTGGCCGCTTCCACATCCTCATCAGAAATAAAGGATACAAAGTCTGTCACGCCACCAATCATCGCCTCAGAACTTTCTCCATAAATTTTTGTCCTACTACTTTCCCTCAATCCCGGCAAAAAGAAACGATCCCCTCCAATATTGCCTCGCTCACCAACAATCAAACCATATGCATCCACAATATCCGCTACCACAAAAACCTCAACAGTACCCGGCCCAGAATTACTCACGCTCGGCACAGTCACTCCTTTTTTGATCCTAAAAACCAATCCATCATCGTTTTGTAGCCTTGTCTCTGCTATTAATTGCCACTCACTATCACTGGTATTTATAATAATAATCTTGCCGGAAGCGTTGGCACCACGCTCAGAAAACCTCTTGCCGGTAGCAAAATGTGTAATGCTTCTCTTGGAAGTTACAGTCACTGGATAACTGGCAATCATATGGGATTGGCCGGTACTTAATTCCACCCGGTTCTTCACCGCATCCGCCAGTGTAATATTTACAGATTTCTCTAGAACACTTGCTGTAGGGGTGATGTAGACCGTTGCACTAGGCAAAGCAATGTAAATAATCATCAATAGTACGGAAACACTAACTACTATTAGTGAAATTAGTGCATGTCGATTCGGAGCATTAAAAGCAAAGCGTGGACGCTCCTTTTTTGCTTTAGTTTCAGCCTTTTTCCCCTTTATCTTGGTGACATCAATATATTTCTTATCTCCACGGTTTTTGCGCAAAATTTCTGAAATCGATATTTTTTTCTCTTTCAAACGTGTCGGAGCATCGCTTTCCAAAGAGTTAACAGTGGCTTTGAGAGGTGTGATTCTCAATTTATCATCATTTACTTCTGTAGAAAAAAGCGCCGGTCCATCTTGATTATTCATTTGGTTATAAACAGTAATGCCAACCTGTTGTGCCAAATAAACGCCATTACTATCATTGGTCACAAAATAGATCTTCTTCCCAGCTTTATCCGCCTTTCTTTTAAGAATTTTAAGATTAATTATACTTTGAAAAAGAATCGCCCTGTGCGGCAATACAATATAGATATTTTTAGTAGATAATTTCTTTATTTTGTCATAAACAGTCGTCACCTCATCGTCAATCTCGATGTAGATCACTTTTTTTGTCGAAACAAGTTCAACCTTATCCGCAATATCAATTTCATTGCTGGCATCTTGTTTTACCGTTTCCTGAAGCCGTTCGACTTCATCCCTTTTTTTATTTTTTGACATAGAAATGAGTATTTCTTAGTGCGATCACATCAACCTCACTACTTTTTTTAACACCTTGGAAACTAATTGTTCTTCGCCCATAAAACTTAACGCCAAATTGGCCAGTGCCAGCGGTACAATATCTTGTTGGTCTTTTAGTAACTTAGTTTCATCACTAATATTGCTGATCATTTTGGGATTCAATAAACTAATCTGCGGTTTCTTGGTAAACGGCAATGACTTCACCCATTCCCGCGTCTCCAGTGACTCTTTTATTTCTGGCAAATGTGCTCCTCCTCCCGACAACAAAATTTTGGAAGGCAAAACATCCAATCCAAATTCCTCCAAAGTAAGAACCACACCGGAAAGCCAAACATCACAATCGCTTTGCATCGCTTCCCTCACAATTCTATGTGACTGTCGCTCCAAATTATCTTCACTATAAGTTTTTTTGATTTCATCAGCCTCTTTAAAAGAAATATTCAAGCTCTGAGCCAAACGTTTCGTAAAAGTCCTGCCACCCAAAGTAAACATCTTTGTGCCCTCTACTGTGCCATCTCTCACCACAGCAATATCAGTAGTACCACCTCCCACATCAATAAAAATAGCCCCCATCTTGCCATCTTCATAATCCAAACAGCGCGTCAAAGCGTACGGTTCAGCAGCAATAGCCAAAAGTTCTTTATCAATTTCCGCAGCAATAGTTTGCAAGGCTCCATAGTGAACCAAAGGTGCAAAGGCATTAAAAATCCCCAAAGTCACTTCTTTGCCCTGGAATCCAATCGGATTATTTACCTTATATCCATCGATACGCACATCCACCACCGCCGCATTCACCAATTTAACATCAATTTCATTATAGCCAGTTTCCGCAGACAGTTGCGCTCTTACAATATCAAAAGCCCTCCATTGGATTTTATGTACAATGTTTTTTAGCTCAGCCAAATCGATTTTGGCATTTGCATCCCTTCTAATATAACTGGTTGTGCTAGTCGCGCCCTTCACTAATTCTCCAGAAATCCCCAAAATCATCTTGGAAGTGGATACTCCAGCCATATTTTCAGCCTCACGAATAGCGGAATGACAATTAGCGATCACCGAAGCGATATCAGTTACCACTCCACAGTGCATATCACCAAGTTTCTGATGTTTCATACCAACTCCCAGCACACGTCCCTTGGCTCCGGCTGCTTCACAAACCATCGCTTTCACGTTGTCTGTACCAATATCTAAAACTAGAAAGTAGGCATCGCTAGTTCTTTTTTTGATCCTTCTGAAAATTCGCATAGCTAGAAAAATATACTAGTTTTCAGCTAAAATTTCTAGTGCAGAATACCAATGCCAGCTATAACATGAAATAAAGAGCAAAATTGCCAATATTCCCAAGAAAATACAAAAAACAGCTTGTAATAGGGCAGGATAGGATTATAATTTCCGCGAAAAATCACACTATGCCGAAAAAAACCTTAAAAGTAGCAATTATATGTGGAGGACCTTCCCTAGAGAGAGGGGTTTCTCTCAATTCAGCACGTTCTGTTTGTGATCATCTTTATTCCGAGGAGATAGAAATTGTGCCGATTTATTTCGATCATCACAAAAAAGCCTACCTCATTTCCCGTGCCCAACTTTACTCCAATACACCTTCAGACTTCGACTTTAAACTGCACACTCACGCCAAAGCCTTGAGCGAAACAGCATTTCACAAAATATTAAAATCTGTAGATATTGCCTTTCCGGTAATGCACGGCGCCTTTGGTGAAGATGGTGAAATTCAAAAGATTCTCGAAAAACACAAAATTCCTTATGTCGGATCAGACAAAGAAGCTTGCCGCAATTGTTTCGACAAATATTACGCCAACGAAATGATTAAATCCCATGGATTCTTCACTCTGCCTTCTATCGCTCTCAAAAGCCACGAACCGAGTAAACACAAAAAGATTATTCAGGATTTCTTCAAAAAACACAAAATCACCAGAGCAATCGTCAAACCGGCAACTGGCGGTTCAAGTATCGGAGTTCATTCCATAAACACAGTGCAAGAAGCTCAGGACGCAGCCAAATCAATCTTTTCCAAAAAAATAGACACTCGTGCAGTACTGGAGCCATTTTGTCAGGGAATAGAATTCACGGTTGTTATTTTGCAAAACCAATACGGTATGCCCGTCGCTCTTTTTCCAACAGAAATGGAAATGGACTACAGCAAAAATCAAATTTTTGATTACCGAAAAAAATACCTCTCCTCCAATCAAATCAAATACCACTGTCCTCCGCGGTTTTCCCAAGAAGCTACAGAAAAAATCCAAGCCCAAGCCGAACAGCTTTTCTCAGTTCTCGGCATGCGTGACTTTGCTCGCTTCGATGGATGGCTGATGCCGGATGGCAAACTTTGGTTCTCCGATTTTAATCCAATCTCCGGCATGGAACAAAATTCCTTTCTCTTCCTCCAAGCCGCTCAAATTGGCTTTAGTCACAGCGATTTATTACACTTCATCCTACGCAATGCCTGCCAACGCTACAAAATCCCATTTCCGGAAGAAAACTCAAAACCTCATAAAAAACGCAAAAAAATCAACGTACTTTTTGGTGGCAACACATCAGAACGTCAAGTTTCGGTAATGAGCGGCACAAACGTTTGGCTCAAACTGAGGAAGTCTCACAAATATGAGCCACACCCTTATTTGCTTGATCCTGACAATGAACATGTATGGAGTCTGCCATATTCCAAAACCCTCAATCATACGGTTGAAGAAATTCGTGAAAATTGCATTAATGCCAAGGAAACAGAAAAGCTCATCGCTCCACTTCGCCGCAGGATTCTAGACAAAATAGCTGCTGAACCCGGTCACTTGAACGAAGAACTATTCCTTCCCAAGAAAATGTCACTTCAAAAATTCATCAAAGACTCAGAATTTGTCTTCATCGGACTTCACGGCGGAATAGGGGAGAATGGCGAACTCCGAAAAATGCTCGACCAAGCAAAAGTTCCCTACAACGGCTGCGGTCCCGAAGCTTCTGCTCTTTGTACTGACAAATACCAAACAGGCGTGACGCTCAAACACATGGAAGCTCAAGGCATATTTGTGCCTCGCAAAGTTTTGGTCGAAACTGATCGCTTGCTGGCCATGTCCGAAGAGCAACTCATGACAATTTGGAAAGCGCTCAATGAGGATATCTCCGGTTATGCCATCATCGTAAAACCAAAGGATGATGGTTGCTCCACTGGAATCGTGAAATTAGAATGTTTCAGTGATCTCTCCAAGTATATCGATGCTATTAAACAGAGGCTCCAACACATACCCGCCCATACTTTTAAATCTCAAGCTGGCATCATCGAAATGCCTTCAAGCAAACCCCATGAACTAATGTTTGAGCAATTTATTCGTACTGATTCAGTCAAAGTCGTTAAAAATGATTTGAAATGGGACCGCCTCACTGGTTGGATAGAAGTTACGATTGGACTAATTGGCAAAGGCCAAAACATCAAAGCCCTCAGTCCCAGCCTCACCGTAGCTTCTGGTGCAGTACTTAGCCTAGAAGAAAAATTCCAAGGCGGCACCGGCGTCAACATTACCCCTCCACCCCAACCTCACGTCAGCAAACGAGCCATCAAAAACGCCAAAGCCTCAATGGAAATAGTCGCCAAAAAACTCGGCATCTCCGGTTACGCCCGCATCGACGCCTTCATGGAAACTGACACCGGCAATATCATGATCATCGAAGCCAACTCCACCCCCGGCCTCACCGGCTCAACCGTGATTTTTCACCAAGCCCTAGCCGAAAAACCAGCTCTCTACCCCCTTGAATTTCTAGAGGAAATTATTCAGAATTCTTAGGCACCAGGTAAGCACTAAACCCACTGCGATCAGGCTCCTTCCACCTGTAAATATGCAAAGTACCTTCTTGAACTTCAATAGTTTTAGTCTTCGTTAATGACACAGGGCATAGTAGATTGTCGTGACTCATATCTATCTCAGTTCCCCCCGAGTGCACGGTAGGCAAACAATCAACGCACCCGTCACCATATACGGAGTTTTTATCTACAGTTATCACGTGCATTACCCCCTCTTGGTATGCAACTTGAATATATGTCACAAGTTCCTCCTCAACGTCTTTTGGATCTGGTCGACTTAGTCCCATTTTGTTTATTAAAAGACAAGACCATACGCCCCATTCGCCTTTACGTCAATTTCCTAGCTACCCTCTCATTAATCCTCGTAGTCACTTCATAATTAATAGTCCCGGCCCACTGCGCAAACAATTCCGCAGATATTTCCTCATGCCCATCCCGACCTATCAGAACAACCTCATCCTCTAACTCCACCCCTTCAATATCAGTGATATCCACCATCATTATATTCATACAAATTCGCCCACAGATCGGCGCCCTTTGTCCTTTAATAAGCACATATCCATCAGTCGCAGCCCTATCATATCCATCATAATATCCCACCGGCAAAATCGCCAAAACACTATCCCGAGCAGTTTTGTAAGTGCATCCATAACCGACAGATTCACCGGCCTTTACCTCTTTAACCTGAGCCACAAGACATTTCCAAGTCAAAGCAGGCTCTAGTTCAAAATTCCCATCACCATAGGACAGATGGGTCTCTTTGGAAGGCCACATACCATAACAGGCGATTCCCGGCCTCACCATGCCAAAATGAGTTTTTTTGAATAGAATAGTCGCTGCAGAATTAGCACAATGTCGAATCGGCACATCTAATTTTACACTTCTAAATAACTCCAACTGCTTTTCCGCAAAAGAATGGTCGGTAGTGTCCTCTATATTTGCAAAATGAGTACAAATACCCTCGATTTCCACATTATCAAAAGACTTCACATATTCCACAAACCCATCAACATCCTCAATTGCAATGCCTTGTCTGTTGTTTCCCGTCTCAATTTTCAGGTGAATCTTGAATTTTTCATCAATTCTTCCCATTTCCGCCACGATCTCCCTATTATAAGCCACCATCCTCAGTCCCAAAGCCCCAGCCTCAGCCAAATCACCCTTGCCAACATAACCCAAAACATAAATAGGGCAGTCAATCCCAGCCTCACGCAGTTCCTTGGCCTCAAAAAAGGAATTCACCCCTAACCAATCAGCCCCACCCTCCAGAAACACCTTCCCACACTCCACCAGGCCGTGACCATAAGCATTTGCCTTCACACAGGGACAAATCAACACTTCCGTACCAACAAGCTCCCTAAACTGCTTTAGGTTGTTTTTTAGCGCATTTTTCGATACTTCTACCCAAGTCAAATTAATCATGCCGACACTATAATTCACTGCTTAAAAAGCCGCAAATCTCGTTATTACACCATTGACTCAGACACCAAAATATTGTATAATAACATTAACTTCATTTTTTAACCAAAAACAAAAATGAAAAACAAAAAACGTGGATTGCTATCGCGAATAGCACCCATGCACCTCCTTTTGGTAGTGCTTGGTGTTGCTCTTGCCTTCGCGGGCTGCAGTTCGGCAGACACAGATAATCTGCAAACCAATGTCCTGGTCGCCACCGATGTGCCAGAACATTTTGATGATTTTGGTGGTAATCCACCTCCTAACGATGGTGGTGCTCATGTCGATCCAGCTCCAGTTTATGATCCAGCTGCTGACTGTTCAAGCACAGGAGGATCATGGGACGGTTCTATATGTCAATTTTATATGGCATGTCCTGATGGATCACAAGTTATTGCTCCAGCAGTATGTCCTGAAGTAATGATATCTTGTCCAGACGGTTCACAAGTGAACGAAGGTTCATCTTGTCCTGTAGTGGATCAAACAGCTCCGACTAATTCTGACCCATATTATTCAACTGCTGAAGGAAGCTGTTCTACCTCAGGTGGTTATTGGAATTACTCAGGAAACTTCTGTGATTATAATTCAACAGACAATTATGGTTATACCAACGATGATACCTATCACAACCCAGGTGACTACGACAACTACACTGCTCCTACAGTAGGAGATTGTGACGCTGCCGGTGGTACATGGAACGCTTCTGGATCATGGTGTGATTACTCTTCAAGTACATCTACTTATGAGTATCACAATGGTTCAGGTGATTTCAACGACCCAAACTCATGTGACGCCGCTGGTTTCTTCTGGGATTTCAATACTAGTTATTGTAATTCAGGAGACGCTAGTACATACAACGCTCCATACAACGATTACCCTGTGCCAACAGTAGGCGAATGCGACTCTGCTGGCGGAACATGGCACGCTGAAGGATCATGGTGTGAATACAACTATGGTGCTCCATATGACAATTACGATCCAGCAAATGACCCATACAACAATTACCCTGTGCCAACAGTAGGTGAATGTGACGCTGCTGGCGGAACATGGCATGCTCAAGGATCATGGTGTGATTACAATTATGGTGCTCCATATGACAATTACGATCCAGCAAATGACCCATACAACGACGGACGTTATGAAGACGACCGTTTTAGAGATGATGGATTCGCAGACGATCGTTACTACGATCCTTCAGTAGATCCATATGCGGATTACGATCGTTTCGACGACCGTTTCTACGATGACAAATATTATGAAGCTCAGTACGATACTCATTTTGCCGACACACAGTGTGGACGTGATGAGTTCTTCGATTATGCTTTCCAAGCTTGTCAGCCAATGTTTAGAGCTGACGATCACTTCGGTGATGACTACTTCGATACATTTACACACGATTCATTTGAATGTCCTGAATGGGATTATTGGTGTAAAGAAAATCAAGGTAATGACGGTGGATTCAATGATGATTTCTTCGGAACAGACGATTTCTTCGGAGATTCTCAATGTCTTGATGAAAGAGAAGCTAAACGTCAAAAATTTGAAATCAAACAACAAATTGATGAGTTTGAAAGACAATTTAACTATATCGAGTTCGACCAAGCGTCTGATCTTGCTGTAGTAGGTCAAGCTAGTAACCTAGTTTCAGAGCTAAAAAACATCGATCTAGATGATGCCTGTGCACTTGGTAGAGCTTGGGATGGTCTTTCAAAAATTCATGACCAAGGTGGTATCCAAGAACAATTAAACAATGTTCAAGAAATCACAAACTTCCGTCGTGAACTAGATTTCGTAATCCAAGATGCAACTCGTGAGTTGTCATACGTGGATTCAACAAAAGCTAAAGGTCTTCTTGGTAGAGCTATCGCTCGTGCTGAAGAACTTAAAGCTAACCCTCCAGTAAACGCTTCTGAACCTTGGAAAATTTGGGAATCACTAGATCCTGAATGTATGAGAATTCCACAATTTGGTGTTAGTGGTGTTGGAATCGGATTCGAATCTGACTTTGGAAGCTTCGGTCCCTCTGCTTCTCCAACTCCAGGTGGTGGATTCGGTGGTGGTGACTTTGGATGTACAATCGAAGAGTTGATCTCTTCAAACACTCCACGTGGTTACTTAGACGCTGCATTCCGTACACAAGATGATGAAAGATACGAACATTTCGAAGCTAACATCTGTGCTGATGCCGGTCAAAAAATCGCTGCCTTCGCAGACTTTATCGTTCCTGAACTTACAGGAGCTAGCCAAGCTGAAGGTAGAGACCTAGTTGCTAAGGGTGAAAGACTCCTAGCTAAATGTGAATCTTCACAAGACAAGTTCAAAATCATGGAGCATTTCGAAAAACTCGGTCAAAAAGCTGAGAGATTGATGAGCCAAACTGATGTTGATCTTAGGGCTATCGGATTAGAAGATGATCATGATTATGATTATGACTATGATGATGACTTCGGAGGATTCGATGATTTCAACTCATTCGGAGATTTCGGTGGTGTTGACTCACTTATGGGTTCTGATCTAGCTGCTAAAATCGAAGCGCTTGTAAACGCAAGAGTAGAAGAAGCTCTTTCAGCTGCTACTGCTAAGTTTGAAGAAATGTTTATAAGTAGACTTGCAGAAGTTGCACACGCTATTGATGAAAAGATACTTGCAAAAGTAACTAGCATCCTAGCTGTAGTAACTGACGAGATCAAAGAAGGTATTTCTAGGAACATCGAGTTCGTAACTATCCTTCCGATTGAAGCTCAAGCAATTGCTAATCAAGCTATCGAAACAAACACAGAGATTATCGAAAAACTTGAAACAATCAAAGCTTCAAACCCTGATCTTGAAAGAAAGATCGAACAAGTTCAAGCAATCGTTACAGAAAGACCTCTTCCTGTAGCTGTACTTGCTGAAATTGACTCAATCACTTCTCAAGCTGAAACTGCTTCAAGAAATGGTCTTGATCCAGAAACAGAACTTGATGCTATCCGTGATTTCATGGCTGGCCTTTCAGACGACGAAATCAATAGATTAGCCGCTTCTGAAGGTACACAATCTTTCGTAGACGTTACACCTGGTAAAGTTTGGTATGACATCGTTGCTCAAGAAGCTGCGACACTTGGTGTAGTAAACGGTACAACTGGTGAAGACGGGTTCAAAGAACTTCAACCAGGCAAAGTACTTAACGCTATCGAAGGTCTTGCAATGATGGGTAATGCTGCTGAAATCAACGAAGTTCCTGCTTCTGAAGAAGTACGAAGACTAGTTGGTGACGCTGCATGGGCTGCTGACAGAGTACAAGGTATCGCTAACGCTATTGGATTCGACAAGGTTGAATCACTTATCCTTGAATCTGGTGGTGCCGGTGGTGCAATGCCAAGAAACGTATTCGCTGATGGTGCTATTGCCCTCTTCGAATCTGAAGCTGGTAGTATAACTGCTGATACAAGTCGTATCTCATACTTCTCAGATTATGGTGACATGGATGATGACGAAAGACATGATTTCGCTATCGCTCATGAAATGGGAATGATCACAGGTGCCGACGGTGGTACACGTGCTAATTTCGATGGTGAAGCCAACCGTGCTGAAGCTGCTGAAATGCTTACTAGCCTCCAAGAAAATATCGAATCATTCGATTTGACTGGTGACTTTGTAGGTGAGTAGTTCTCACAAGTTAAATAAAAATCAGTCCCTGCATTGCGCAGGGGCTTTTTTTTCAGTAAAATCTCTAAGCATAAATAACCAAAGAAAAAAATGAACAACAATATGTACAGTCCCACAGCAAAAACCGGCATCGAGCCTACCTTCTACGGTAAAGTAATGAGTTTCTTTGCTCTGGCTCTTTTTGCCTCAGCCGCAGGAACATTCGTCGGTGTACAATATCTAGAACAAGTATTTCTCGACAAACCTTTCCTCATTTGGATCGTGTTTGGAGTAGAGCTCTTATTGATTTTCACTTCAAGAAAATGGAGCACAATCACTCCTTTAAACCGTTTTCTATTCGCTGGATTCGCCTTTCTGTCCGGACTATCTATCACACCTTTAATGGTGATGCTTATGGCCACAACTGCCGGAGCTGCGATGGTAATGAAAGCTTTGGGGATCACAGGAGTATTGTTCACAGCAATGGCTATGATTGGATTTACTACCAACATCAATCTTTCAGGAATGCGAGGTTTCCTAATGGCCTCACTAATTGGATTAATCTTAGTTCAGGTTGTCGGTATCTTCATTCCTTGGAGCAACACAACCGAAATTCTAGTATCTAGTGGGGGAGCAGTAATCTTCTCAGGATTTGTCGCTTACGACATGCAAAAGATCAAAAAGTTCCCACAAGATCGTTATATCGACGCTGCGCTGCACTTGTACCTGGACATTTTCAACCTTTTCCTCTACATTTTGCGCCTATTAATGGCTTTAAATAACCGAAACTAGGATGAATGAAGAATTAGTATTTGATGTCGGTGCTCTTAACCAGAAATCAACTGGAGCTAAGCTGAACTATTCTTTTAAAGTTTCAGCTGAATTAGAGGGCCTCAAACTTCTTAGCGATATAGAAGGGGATTTAGAGATAATGAGGCTAGAAAAGGGTTTAAACGTCGCTATCAGCAATTTTCACACTAGTTTAGAGGGAGATTGCCATATGTGCCTGAAAGCCATCAAGAGAACCCTAGAAATAGCTTATATTGAACGCCAATTCTACTTTTCCAAAGCCAATCAGCCTGCAGATCCCCTCGAATCTTTTCTTGTGGACACAAAAAACCTTAAAATAGACCTTTCTGAGATGATTAGGCAGGAAATTATCTTGCATTTCACACAAATATCAGTATGCTCTACAAGCTGTAAAGGGATTTGCTCTATATGTGGAGGAAATCGCAATGAAAAGGCCTGCGAATGTAGGCAAGAAACAGAACCAGAAAACACCCCTCTCAGCGCACTTAAAGAATTACTAAAGTAAGAAAATGCCTAAACATCCAGTACCCAAAAAGAAGACTACCAAGAGAGTGAGTAAACAACGTTACGGATCTTTCAAGACTAAAGTTTTGAAAAGACTGACAAACGAAGTTGCTCTATCAAAATGTTCTAACTGTGGAGAAATGCACCGTTCACACCACGTTTGCAACGCTTGTGGACAGTATCGTGGTAGGCAGGTAATTGACAAACAGAAAAAGATCGACAAGATCACAACTATTAAGGCTTAAAGTTCAGCTTTATGGCAAGTTATCGGCATTTGGCGCGTACATGCGTTATGCAAACAATCTTCGCACTCGAATTTCAAGAGAAGGACGCCAAAGACGCGCTCACTCAAATTCTCGATGAGTTCGCACCTAAGCTGACAGAAAGAAAATTCGCCTACTCCACACTGGAAGGCGTTTTTGAAAATCAAAAAAAGATTCATCAAATTATTCAAAAGCACGCTCCCCAGTGGCCTATTGATAAAATAGCCCGTGTAGATCGAGCGATTTTGGAAATTGGAGTTTATGAGATAGTATTTGTAGAAGAAGTTCCACCGGTAGTTGCTATCAACGAGGCAATCGAAATTGCAAAACATTATGGCGACACCAACTCTCCAAAATTCATTAACGGCGTATTATCAAGCGTCATGAAAGCAAATGGAAAAAAATAATTACGCAAATTTAGAGAAGAAAATAGCGATCAAGTTCAAAGATCCAGCACTGATACGTCGCGCATTCATTCATCGTTCTTTTATGAACGAGGCCAAGGAAGAAAATATTCGTCACAACGAACGTCTCGAATTTCTTGGGGATGCAGTCTTGGAATTAGTGGTAACTAAACATCTTTTCGAAAAATATCCTGACCAAGATGAGGGCAAAATGACCTCATACCGTTCTGCACTTGTAAAAGGCAAACACTTGGCCGAGATTGCTCGTGAGCTAAATTTAGGAGTTTATCTTCATCTATCAAAAGGCGAAGAAAAATCTGGTGGCCGCGAAAAAAGCGCTCTCCTCGCCAACGTAACCGAAGCGCTCATCGGTGCCATTTATCTTGATCACAGCTATGAGGTTGCCGAAAACTTTATCGAAACATTCATCCTCGTAAAAATCGAAGACATCGTCGAGCAAGGCCTACACATCGACGCCAAATCTCAATTCCAAGAAATCTGCCAAGAAAAAGAAGAACACACACCGTACTACGAATTAATCAGCGCGGAAGGGCCTGATCACGACAAAGTGTTCGTGGTGGGAGCCTATATCAACGGTGAATTAATTGCTGAAGGAAATGGAAGTTCAAAGCAAAAAGCTGAGGACGAAGCTGCTCAAAATGCATTAAAAGCAAAAAAATGGCACATATAAAATATGACGAAAAATCTTGTGGCGTTGTTCTTTTCCGTGAAAAGGAGGGACAAAATCATTTCTTAGTTCTCCATTATCCTGGGGGACATTGGGATTTGGTCAAAGGCCACGTCGAAGGTGACGAGACCGAACAAGAAACAGCCACACGTGAATTATTGGAGGAGACTGGCATTGCGGATATCACTTATGTAGAAGGCTTTCGCCAAGAAATTTCTTACAAATATTACAACGGACACGACTTTAAACCGGCGAAGCTTTCCAACAAACAAGTTGTTTTTTTCTTAGGAAAAACTGAATTAGAAGACATTCATCTTTCACACGAACATAAAGACTTTATTTGGCTGCCCTATGACGAAGCCGTTGAAAAACTAACTTTCGAAAACGCCAAGAATTTAGTAAGAAAAGGAAAAGCATTTCTAGGCTAAGAAAAATTTTGTTATGATGTCCTCAATCTAACAACTATTTTAAATATGAAAATAAAAATTGAAAAGGAAGTGAAAGCAAAAAGCGGCCTGCTTATTTTTCCCATATTCAAAGAATTTTTAAAAAAATCACCTTACCCAAAATTCGCCACTGACTTTGTCGCAAAGCGCGCTCCTGAATTCAAAGCAAAAAAATACGACCTGCTCCACACATACCTCGACCAAAAAGCACTACCAGCAAAAATGTCCATCATCGGCTGTGGTGAAGGCAAAAAACTTTCCGCCAACATCGCTCGCCGTCTCGGTGCCAAAATTGGCAAAGAAGCTCGCAGCTGTCGTTGTGAAGATGCCACAATTTTCCTAGCAAAAGAAATGGCTGACTACGTACAAGAACTACTCGAAGGCATCCTTCTCGTGCAATACCGAGTTGGCAAAATGAAAACAACAGAAGACAAACGCAAATATCTCAAAAACATAAATTTCATTGGCAACAAGCCAAAAACTTCGACGCAGCAATCAAAAAAGCCCAAGTCATCGCTGAATCAGTCTCCCTCGTCAAAGATCTAGTCAACGCTCCAGCAAACAAAGTCCGCGCCATCGATCTCGCAAACACCGCCAAAAAAATTGCCAAAGAAAACGGATACAAAATAACAATTTACGGTGACAAAGAACTTACAAAAATGAAATGGGGTGGTCTCCTCGCCGTCAACCAAGGTTGCAAAGACGAAGCCCGCGCCATCACTCTCCACTATAACGGTGGCAAAAAAGGTGATAAACCGGTTGTCCTAATCGGCAAAGGTATCATCTTTGATACAGGAGGATACAGTCTCAAATTACGTTCAATGGAAGTGATGAAACTAGACATGGCAGGAGCTGCAGACGTGCTTGGGATTTTTGCCGCACTTAAAAAACTTGGAATCAAAAAGAACGTCATCGGCATCATCGCCGCCGCCGAAAACATGGTCAACGAAAACGCCTACCGTCCATCCGACGTCATCACTATGTACTCCGGCAAAACAGTAGAAGTCCTCAATACCGACGCCGAAGGACGCCTCGTACTCGCCGACGCTCTCCACCACGCCCTCAGCTTCGACCCTAAAAAAATCATCACCATCGCCACTCTCACCGGCGCCGTACAAACCAGTCTTTCAACCCGCTACGTCGGATTGCTCGGCAACGACAATTCTCTCCGTCGCAAAATCCAAAAAGCTGGTAGGGAAGTGGACGAACTAGGATGGCCTCTTCCAATACACGGCGACTACCGCAAACGTCTCAAATCCGACATCGCCGACCTAAAAAACTGCG
>JAESSS010000056.1 GCA_016763975.1 Candidatus Altimarinota bacterium | reverse complement strand
TGTTTTTTGAATTAAAAGGAGAAAGCCTCACCAATCGATGAACTCCCGCCTCTCCCTTCAAATAGCCATAAGCAAAAGGTCCTTTGATCATAATCATACAACTCTTGATCCCCGCTTCATCCCCCACCGACTTCTCCAGAATCTGCATGCTAAACTCCATCCTTTCCGCATAACGCATATACATTCGCAAAAGCATTTCCCCAAAATCCTGCGCATCAGTTCCACCCGTCCCGGCATGAATTGTCAGAATCACATTATTAGTATCGTATTTCCCATTCAAAAATGTGGAAACTTCCAATTTCCTCCAGTTTGCACACAAAGCATGCACCATTTCCGTAAACTCTTCCGCTGCTTGTGGATCTTTTTCTGGATGAACCTCCGGCATCAATTCTGTCAGTTCCTCAGCCTCCCCAATAATCCCCTCCCAAGTTTCAATCAACTTTTGTAAGTGACTGGCCTTGGCAGAAATCTCCTGAGCATGCCCACTATCATTCCAAAAACCCTCAGCAGTCATCTCCTTGTTCAATTTTGCAACTTGTTCACGTTTTTCAGGCAAATTAACATTGCCCGAACCTTGTTCGATTAACGCTTTCACCTCCTTTAATTCAGCTTTTATTTCATGCATTGTGCGAGGATTCTACCCTAATATCCTCATCTATTCCAACTCCATTAAGCGCAGCCAAAAACACTTTCTTAATTTCTATTTTAGTCCCTCTCAGCACTTGCAAAATTTCCTTCTCTGCAAAAAAAGTGTATTTCGGATGGTCATCCACTGGTTTCATACCACCGATTTTCAACTGCAAAGGACCAGGTTTACTTGCTTTGAAAGAGCGAAATAAATACCTACGATGAGTTTTTATTTGGAAAATCCAAGCATCAAACTCTTCCATAGTTACATCCTCATCTGCAAGTAAAATCTGTTTAGTTCTCGCTAGAATTCGAGACATACTATTGTTACCCTCACTCCAACGACCAGTCGATGTTGCAATTTGAGAATCTAAACTAGCCTCCTCAATTAGTCTATCAAGGCGTTCCATTGCTGTGTTGGATTGTTCGATGCTCATAATATTTTGATTAAAAATAGCCTACATCTACAAAATACTCTAAAATCACCTCATGTCCACAGTGCGAAAAATTCTCTCAAATACAGTTGTCCAAATTCTGGGCAAAGTAGTCGTTGCCCTTCTTGGCTTGATGGTTCTTAAGATTTCAACTGAATATCTTGGTCGTGAAGGTTTTGGTGAATATGTTTTGATCTACGAATTCTTAGCTTTCTTTGGAATCGCCGCAGACCTTGGGCTTTTTACCATCGCTGTTAAGGAAATGTCCGAAAACGAAGACGAATTACCCAAGATCATCGGCAACATCCTTTCTCTCCGCACAATCCTCGTCACCGCTTCAATGTTGCTCGCAATCGTCACGGTATTTTTTATCCCTGAATATGCAGACAGCCGCATCCCACTTGGTGTAGCCATCGCCTCCTTCACGGTTTTTCTCACAATCATCAACGGCACTATCACTTCTGTGCTCCAGACCAAACTCAAAATGGGAAGGGCCTCAATAGCCTCAATTTTAGGCAAAATAATCTCAGTCTCTTTCATGGCCTATATCGTTTTTTATGGATTTCCCACAGACAACGAAATCGGTTTCTACATGTTAATTGTCGCCGGCGTAATCGGATCTCTCGTCACCCTCATCGCTTCCAATTTTTACGTGCGCAAAATCACTCCTCTTACCTATCAATTCGACATTCAACTCTGGAAAAAAGTTCTCAAAAGATCTCTACCTTACGGCATCGCCCTCATCCTCAACGCCATTTATTTCCGTATCGATTCCATCCTACTTTCAATCATTCACGGTTCGGAAGAAGTTGGAATTTATGGTTTGGCCATGAGAATGTTGGAGCAGTTCGCAGTACTACCACTTTTCTTCATGAATTCCGTGCTGCCAGTTCTTACTAGAGCTATTAAGGAAAAATCTGATAAATATAAAAAAGTCATTTCCTACTCCTTTGACTTTCTCGCCGCCGCCGCCATTCCCATCGTAGTTGGAGGCTTCATTCTGGCTTTTCCCATCGTCTTCGCAGTCTCCACCCCAGACTTTCTCTCCGACCTTCCCAACGGCTTCTACGGCTCTGACATAGCATTCCAAATCCTCATCTTCGCCCTCTTTTTCCAATTCCTCAACGTACTCTTCGCCTTCATCCTCATTTCTATCAACGAACAAAAAAAACTACTCTACATCAATGCAGTCGGAGTTGTATTTAACATCGTCACCAACCTAATCTTCATCCCGGAATACGGTTTCATCGCCGCCGCAACCACCTCGGTAATCTCCGAATTCTTCATTCTCACAGCCACATTCATCGCCGCAAAACGCTGCCTCGAATTTTCAATCAGCATCAGCAACCTAATCAAAATCACAGTCTCCGCCCTCGTAATGGGCGCAGTGGTATACTTCCTCCAACCTTTCACTTACGGTCTCGTCGAAAATTGGAACATCCTGCTTCTCGTTCCAATCGGCGCTACAGTTTACGTCTCAATGCTTTTCATTACCAAAACAATTAATCGCGAAATGCTCGCAATCCTTAGAAAAAACTAACCCATCCTCACCATGAAAAAATTCCTCATCCTCCTCACCCTCGCCCTCACAATTCCAGTGGCCCACGCTTCTTTTGACGACAGCGCTGAGCACCTCCATGACAAAGGAATCAGCTTTCTACAATTTGCCAGTATTGTGGATGGATATGATGATGGAACTTTTCGTCCTGACAACCCAATCAATCGTGCCGAAATGCTCAAAATCCTAGTCGAAGCCGAAGACGCCGACAAAGGTTACACTCTCAGCATCGCAAAACACGCCATCGAAGACTGTTTTGACGACGTACCCGTCAATGATTGGTTCACCAAATACGTCTGTTATTTCAAAGCCGAGGGACGCATCGTCGGCTACGACGGTGGAACAAATTTCCGTCCCGGCCAAAATGTCACTTTTGTAGAAGGCCTCAAAATGGCTCTCGAAACTTTTGATTATGGCTACGCTGAAACTCCAGATACTTGGTATCAAGGTCCGGTGGAATACGCCGCAGCTCGCAACCTAATCCCAGTCGACATTTATGATTTAGATACAAACCTCACTCGCGGCCAAATGTCCGACTTGGTCACAAGAATTCTCAAATACAACATCGATCCAGAAGGAGGAGAATTCCTCTCAACCTACCTCGGAGACCTCGACAACGAAACTTTCCAAGTCACCTTCGACACAATTTCCAGAAATGAGGACAAATCCGACCTCTATCTTTACGGAGCTATTTGCATCCAAAGCGTTCCTGATTGTGGAAACGGATTTTTCGGTACACGTGACAAATATACCTGCGAAGCAATCTGTCCTGAGCAAGGCACTCTCGTCTGCACAGACATTGGCCGAGAATGCGCAGCTGGTCAACAAGCAGCAAAAATAGAAGGCACATGCGAGCTCTACTGTCCTGAAGACGATGTTGTAGTGCTAGAAGATCCAGTTCACACAGACTACACAACAGCAACCCTCGCCACAGCTCTCGCCAAAGGCCGCACTCTACTCTATTTCCGCGCAGATTGGTGCCCAACATGCCGCTCCCTCGACAATGAACTAGCCTCAGATCTCAGCGCCCTACCAGACGACCTCACAATCCTCGACATCGACTACGACACAGAAAAATCCCTCAAACAAACATGGGGAATCGTACTCCAACACACCCTCGTGCAACTCGACAAAAACGGCGAAGAAGTGAAACGTTGGACTGGCGGTGGAATCTCCACAATCAACGCTGAATTGGCCTCCACTGAAGTGGTGCAATCCCAAACATTCACCATCACTTTCAGTGATACTGGCGTCTCAGCTCCAGACATTACCATCAACTCAGGTGACACTGTACAATTCCTCAACCTAGACATGTTTACTCACTGGCCAGCAACCGACAACCATCCCTCTCACAGAAATTATCCCAACTCCAGCATCTCCAAATGCAGCTCAGATCTGGAATATCTCACCTTCGATGCCTGCGCTGGTTTACCAAAAGATGAAATGTATTCCTTCACCTTCTCTGAAGTCGGATATTGGACTTGGCACGACCATTTGGACCCCAGTTTGATCGGAAGTATTACAGTGCAATAAAAAAGTTACTCCCGGGAGTAACTTTGCAATCCCCCTCTCTAAATTAAAGTGTTTTTGTAAGCAGAATTTGTGAAATCTTTCGAGTCACATGTGACGAGAAAAAGGTTATTGAACATGTTTAATAACCTTCTATTTCACTGATGCGAACAAAAATCACTTTAATTTTTTCACTTCCCTCATAAACTGCTTCCCGCGTTCTTTGTAGTTTTTGTATGAATCAAAACTCGAAGCGGCTGGTGAAAACACCACAACTCCCTCGTCTTCAGACTCCGCCATCGCATCCACAACGCAATCCTCTAGGCTATCACGACGCAAAACCTTTGTCGGTGACCCCATTGCTTCTCCCAACTGTTCTTCGGCCTCAATCAAAGCTTCTTCCATTTTATCAGCAGTATCTCCTATCAAAATAACCACATGCAAATTTATTTTAGTCAAAATCTTTGTCGCCCAATCTCCATAATCCAATCCTTTATCAAATCCCCCACAAATCAAAATCATTGACTCATCAAAGCTATCCACTGCGGCCATACAAGTCATGTCATTAGTCGAAAACGAATCATTGTAATATTTGATCCCTCGCAACTCTCTCACAAATTCCAAATGATGTGGCAAACCCTCAAAGGCTCTAATTTCCTCTCCAATCAATTCTCTCGAAATCCCC
>JAESSS010000055.1 GCA_016763975.1 Candidatus Altimarinota bacterium | reverse complement strand
TTGTTTAAGGAGTCAATTTGCTAGTCTTCCCCCCCTTTTTTTTATCACTTTCATTTTCCTCAACCGCTTAATTTATTATAATTTTCGATACTATCTAGGACTTGGAATAACTCGAATAATCAATCGTATTGTGTGTTTTAAAAAGAAAATGTATTTTTTTCTTTTGGAGAAAAGGGCTTTCTTTTTACGGAAAGCCCTTGAATGTTGGTGGGGGAATGCCTTACATACCTAAATGGTTTTAGTCGTTGCTAGGATTCCAGCGGATCGAGAGCCAGTCACGGCCTAGAACTTTGCTGATGTTCTTGCGAACGTCGGTACGTTTATACTTGTGGTTACCTCCTTCCTTTACAGAGAGCACAGTGCCGTCGGGGGCGACGTGCCAGTGGTTCAGATGCATGTTGTCACCTTTGTAGTAGACCAGGTATGTCCCGTCGGGACGTTTCTCTCGACTGAGAGTAGACATTGATACCTCCTTGTTTCTTTTTATGGTATGTAGACATTCCCCACTATAAAAAATTGTTTATTTTGAACAAATCCTTATGGTGAGATTCTACAGTATTTTTGGCATATCTATACAGTTAATGAATTGGATATTTTCAGTTGTGCAGTTTTTGAAAATTACATTTTGAAAATTACAATTTTTGAAATCACATTCATCTAGATGTATTTCTTCAAAAACTATATTCACAAATGTACAATTTTGGAAAAGGCTACAGGTAAAACTACCTTTTATTAGTTCTAAGTTTTCAAAAGTATATTTCTCGAAAATATCATCTATAACCCACTTTTGTTTTGAGATGTATTTTCCAGTAATATAGTTGCTCAAAAGAGCTTGTTCGAAATCTTTTTCATCAAGTTGTTGATTCATAATTAATTGACTGTGAAAAATAAATGGTATTTTAGATAGCTTTCTCCAATTCCCCCATTGCTTCTTTCAACGCTTCGTCGACCAATACTTCTTCCTCGTCGCTAAAGCGACTTAGCACGTAGCTGGCGAGGTCTTGTTGTTGGGGGGAGGTTGTGCCGCGGCCTTCGATTCCGATGCGGATGCGGGTGAATTGGTTTGTGCCGAGTTCTTGGATGATTGATTTCATTCCGTTGTGAGTGCCGGCGGAGCCTTCTTTGCGTACTCGTATTTTTCCGACGGGGAGGTCGATGTCGTCGTAGATTACGATTAGGTCTGAGGCTTCTGCTTTGTAGTATGAGAGTAGTTTGAAGACTGCGAGGCCGGAGAGGTTCATTAGGGTTGTTGGCTTGGCGATGAGGACTTGTTGGCCTTGGAATGTGCCTTTGCCGATGATTGATTTGTGTTTTTCTTGGGGGTCGATTGTTTGGCCGCATTCTTTTTCGATTTTTTGGGCGAGTTTGCCGATAAAAGCAAAACCGACGTTGTGACGGGTTTTTTCGTATTGGGCTCCAATGTTGCCGAGGCCGACGATGATTTTCATGGGCGGAATGGGATAGATTTTTCGTTTACTCTGATTTTGTCACCTAGTTTGGCTTTCCTCTTTTTGAGGGCTTGTTGGAGGCCGATTGCTTCTATGTAACGATATATTCGTTCGAGACCTTCACGGTTTTTGAGGTCGGTCATGATAGTAATTTGTTCGAGGCGTTTGCCGCTGACGTAGAAAAGTTGTTTTTCCTCGTCTTGCACGGTTTCGTTGATGTTAAATTTCACTTTGTCTTCGTGTGGTCTAAGGATTGGCACGATTTTGATTACTTTTTCTTCGGCGTCTTCTTTTGCTTCTTTTATAGTTAGTTTAGTTAGTTGTTGGCTCATTTCAGCGAGTAATTCCTTTAGACCTTTGTGTGCCACTGCTGAAATTGGGAAGATTTTCGCTTTTTTTGTCACTTTTTGTAATTCTTTGATTCTAACGGCTAGTGTTTCTTTGTCGAAGAGGTCGATTTTGTTTAATACGATTATTTGTGGAAGCTTAGAAAGTCTCTTATCGAATTTTTTCAGCTCGGAATTGATCATTTGGTATAATTTGTCCGGATCTTCCAGGGCGCAATCGATTACATGTACTAATATTTTTGTACGTGCGACGTGTTTCAAAAATTTGTGACCCAAGCCTTTTCCTTCAGAGGCGCCTTCTATCAAACCGGGAATGTCGGCAACCACAAAGTTGTGTGAGTGGTATTTTACTACTCCAAGATTTGGTGCCAGTGTCGTAAAATGGTATTCGGCGATTTTTGGTTTGGCATTTGAAATTACGGAAATCAATGTTGATTTGCCTGCTGAAGGGAAACCAATGATTCCAACGTCCGCTACAAGTTTAAGTTCAAGAATGATTTCTAGTTGTCCTCCGGGTTCTCCTGTTTCAGCAAAACGAGGGGCTTGGTTGGTAGAAGTTTTAAAACGAGCATTTCCCATTCCTCCTATTCCACCTCGAACCATAATGATTCTTTCGCCTCTTTCCGCCAAATCAGCGATTACTTTTGTTTTCTCTTCATTCCAAATAAGTGTTCCAACAGGAACTTCGATTATTAAGTCGTCTCCATTTGCGCCGTGCGTATCTTTGCCTAAACCGTGTCCTCCCCTACCGCCTTCAAAAGTTTTTTTGTAGGCTAGATGGCTGAGAGTGTTGTGGTGAGGTGTTGTTGCAATAATAATATCGCCACCGGTTCCACCGTCTCCACCGTTTGGTCCGCCTCTTGCGACGAATTTTTCGCGACGAAAGGAAGAACAACCGTCTCCTCCTTTGCCTGCTATTAACTTGATTTTGTGTTCATCTAAAAACATGCAGACACTATAGGGCAGGGTTCTGCAAAAGTCACGGGTGATTTTGACTTGGGGAATGGCTTTTGCTAGCGGCCAATCATTGAGAATCTCTTATTGAGCTGAGATTTTGAAATGATCTCTTTTCAAGCCTGTTTTATTTTGTTAGTTTTATTTGCGTATTAAGCCCAGATGGCGGAATTGGTAGACGCGCCAGACTCAAAATCTGGTTCCCGCAAGGGAGTGAGGGTTCAATTCCCTCTCTGGGCACCACAAAATTTCTATGATTGAGTTTCTCCATTCAGTGTTCCAAGTCCTTCAGAGTATGACGGATACGTATATTGGAATCATTTTGTTGATGACGATTGAGAGTTCTATTGTGCCTTATCCTTCCGAATTAATCATTCCGGTGGCGGCTTATTCTGCTTCACAGGGATTGATGAATGTTTGGTTGGTGATGTTGAGTGGAGTTGTTGGTTCGGTTTTGGGAGCGTTGATTAATTATTATTTGGCGATGACTTTGGGTAGAACGATTATTTATAAGATGATTAAAGGGAAATGGGGGAAATTTTTCCTAATTTCTGAGGAGAAGTTGGAGAAATCAGAGAAATTGTTTTTGAAACATGGAAGTATGGCCACTTTTGTGGGGAGATTGATTTTTGGTGTGAGGCAGCTGATTTCGATTCCAGCTGGTTTTGCCAAAATGCCTCTGGGCAATTTCATTCTTTATACTGCACTTGGTGCTGCTGTGTGGATGCCTGTTTTGGCGGGGCATGGCTATTTGATCGGCGTTCATCAAGACTTCCTGGCCATTTATTGGTTGGAAATTATGGTAGGGGCTGCGCTTTTCCTCGCTTCGATTTGGTCCCTCTTTATGACAATACGTAGGCGGAGAAGGTCTGTATAAGTTCTTTCATAATGTTGCTGTAAGAGGTATGTTGTTTTCTTTTAAACTTTTTTATGCCTAAATTTCAGTTTTCTCACAGAACAAATATGGGTGAAAGTCGCAAAGTTCCGGGAACGGTTCACTATATTGATAGTGAACTTGATTTGTTTTTTGGTGAACTTGTTGCGGATGAAAATCATTTTGAAAGTATGGCTGCTGAGGAAGTGGGGCAGCTTGCGACTAATGTATTTGTAAATGTTGTTAATTTGGCTATTCCACAGATTGTTGCTCGTGCTTTGGGCAAAGATAGGCAGCCGGAGAAATGTTCGATAAAGGAAATTGTTTCTTCTGATGGTGTTATCACTAATTTTGAACTTGCTGAGGTGGAAGGTGTTTTTGCTATTAGGGCAGCATTGAGGTTTGCAATTGGTTTTGAGACCGATGTTGATGTACTGGCACCTTCTGCTTTAAATGCGGTATGTGTTTATGTTGCTAATGCAATTTCATTGGTAGTTTTGCATCAATTACAAATTGCTACCTTGAGTGAGCGGAAATGGGATTTTCAGTTACACGTTGATAAGATTGAAAAATCTGGCTATGGAGAATATCAAATGTTGGCGGTGCCTCTTATGAAAATTTGAATAGTTTGATTAGTTCTTTGGTTTTGGCTCCCGGTTTGCCTGTGCCGATTTTTGTTTTGTCGATTTTTGTTACTGGTACGATTCCGGAGATTGATGATGTGATAAAAATTTCTTTTTTGAGTAAGAGTTGCTTCAGTGAAATATTTTTGAATTTGTGTGGGGATTTTTTGAGAATTCTTTGGCGGGTTATTCCTGGAAGGATTTCTGTTTCGCGAGTACAAAGAGTGTTTCCTTCAAACCACCAGATATTGGCATAAGCTGATTCGTAAACTTGTTGTTTCTCGTCTATTAGTAGGGCGTCGTAATATCCCTTTTTCACAGCTTTTTCGTGGGAAAGGTATGAGGCGATGTAGGAGATGGATTTGATTTCGGGTATTTCGCGTTTTTGGGTGATGGAGAGGAGTTTTACTCCTTTTTTGTATTTTTTGTGCTCGAATTTTTGTTCAGTGGATGTGATTATTGTGTCGCACGGAGTGAGGACTACTTTGATGCGTTGGTTTTTGTGTGGGGATTTTTTGGCGACTTGATTGATTAGTTTTGTTAGTTGGGATTTGTTGTTGCGGGGTTTTAGTGAGATTTTTTTGCATGAGGAATAGAGGCGTCTGAGGTGGAGTTTTAGATGTTGGGGTTCTTTGTCGAGGATGAGCATTGTTTCGAATAAGCCAAAACCGCGGAAGAGTTCTTCTGAATATTTGAGTTTGTCGGTGAATTTTCCGTTGATTTGGATCATACTAGTCTATTTTGTGCTTTTAATTTATGCTTTTCTGTATGAATGATCAACTTTTAGTCAGTTGTGCGAGGGAGGTTAGTCTCTCGATCCATTTGACGGTACTACTATTTCGTGTTATAAATTACACTTAATTTACTTATGTAGGCGATGGAGAATTCAAATGAAAATTCTAGGCGTTTGACTGGTGCACTGATGGTGATACCCAGTGAGGTGAATCTTTTTTTTGGGAAGTGTGGTGGAGGTGTAGGCAGGGTGCTTGGTACTTTGGGTAGTATATCTGGTGAAGTTCTTGGTGTTTTGGGGGGTATGGTTGGTGAGACTCGAGATCGCCTTGCTGCTGTTGCTTCTGATTTTACTGGAGTCAGCGATATTAGGGATTGTCGTTTGCTAACTCTGGAATGTGGTGCTGGTTTAGAAGGGGAGGAATTACTAAATCAGAGAGGTTTTGGCTTTGCTAAGGCTGTGTTAACTACTTCTGTCTTAAATTGTGCTGCTTTAATTTCTGCTGATTGTTATCCTGTTATTGAGGGGTATGTTAGTAGTCTTTTTCCTGGTATTGAGGCTTCTTTTATTATTATTGTCTCTATTTCGCTTTCTTGTGCTCTTGTTATAGGTCAGCTTTCTAAGCCTCGTTGACATACTGCCTTGTTGATGTTATTTTTTCGCCTATTTAATATAATGATTTAATTATGTTTGAGTCAAATCCAAGTATTCTTGAGGAGGGAGGGATTACTTTTATTGATGAGCTTTTGTCTCATTTACCTACACAGGATGTTGTTTCGGATGATTGTTATGCGGAGGTTGATGTTGCAAATCGTATTGATGAGTTGAGGGATGATTGTTGGAGATTGGTTCTTCCTGTGACTTTTGGGAATACGGCGACTGGCAAGGTTGAAACTGATCAGCTTAAGATTGATTTCACTCCTGGGCAGTTTTCTGTTTCTGCAGGTGACTTAGAACGCATAATTGCTCTTGCGGATGGTTGTAAGCTTGGGATTTGGAAAAAACAGACTGGTGAGCAAAAGATTATGTCTTCTCTTAACAACGTACTTTGGAATCGATTTATTGAGGTTATGTGTGGTCCTTTGGGGAAGAGTTTTGATGAATAATTTTCATAAATGACTTGGCCTTGTCGAGGGTTTCTTGGTATTCGGATTCTTCGGTTGAGTCGAGTACGATTCCCCCACCGACTTGGAGGTGGAGTTTTTGGCCTTTTTTGATGATTGTGCGGATGGCGATATTAAAATCCAATTCGTCGCCGTCGATGTATCCGATGTTGCCGGTGTAGATTCCGCGGGTGGTGGGTTCGAGCTGGTCGATGATTTGCATGGCGCGGTGTTTGGGACAACCGGTGATGGAGCCGCCCGGGAGGGTTGAGATGAGGGCCTCAAGGGGGTCTGCGGCGAGTTCTGCGCTGATTTGGCTGTAAGTATGCCAAACTGTTGGGCATTGGCTGAAGAGGCGGTGTGCGTCGACTGTGACGCTGTTGGTTTTGGCGATTTTGCCGAGGTCGTTTCGGAGGAGGTCGGTGATCATGTTGAGTTCGGCTGTTTCTTTGGGTGATTCGAGTAGTTCTTTTTTTAGTTTGGCATCTTGGGCTGGGGTTTTGCCGCGTGGACGTGTGCCTTTTACGGGGGAGGTTGAGATTTTGTTGTCTTTGATTGTGAGGAAATGTTCTGGGGATGCGGAAAGGATTTGAAATCCGTCACCTTCGATGTAGGCACTGTAGTTTACTGGGTTGTGAGCGATTGTTTTGAGAAAAAGTTCGCGAGGAGCTAGGTCTGTCTGAGCTTCGAGTCTGTGAGTGAGGTTTATTTGGTAGATGTTGCCGTCGGTGATGTGGCTTTTGATTTGTTTGTAGGCGTGGGCGTATTCTTTTGCGCTCATTGTTGGCGCGAAGTTTGTGGAAGTGTGTGGGGTGGATGGAGCTTGTGGAAGTGTGAAGTCTTCATGCCATTTGTCGAAGGCGAGGAAATAGATTAGTGGCAGTTCGAGGTCGTCTGTGGCTGTTTGTTTAATTTTGTGCAGTTGGTAAGCGAGATCGTAAGAGAAATATCCGATTAGTTTGTGTTTGCTGTGTTTTTTTGCGAATTTCTTGAATTTATTGATATCGGATCCGACGAATTTATCTATCGGGTTATATGCGAGAATATTTCTGCCATTGGCGTTGAGCCAGCAGAGGTTTTTGAAATCCGGATTGAGGAAGTCGTTATACATTGAGAAAGTTTTGCATTAATTTATTGCCCTCCGTGGTGAGAAATGATTCTGGATGGAACTGAATTCCAAATAGTGGATATTTATTATGATGAATTGCCATGATCTCGTCGTTTTCGTCCCAAGCTGTGAGACTGAAATCTTTCGGCGTTTTGTCGATTACCAATGAATGATAACGCGCCACTGTCACTGGATTTGTCAGTCCGTGGAATAGTTTGTCTTCTGTGTGAAATATTTCTGATGTTTTGCCGTGCAGGATGTTTTGGGCCTGAATTATTTTTGATCCAAAAATCTCGCCAATACATTGATGTCCCAAACAAACTCCGAGGATTGGAATGCTTTTGTAGAATTTCTTAATTACTTTCATCGAATTTCCGGCATCTTCTGGTCTGCCGGGTCCGGGAGAAATTACTATTTTGCTGGGTTTGAGTTTGGAAATATCTTCATCGTGTTTTTTGACGATAACTTTTGCTCCGAGCGATTCTATTTGTTGAAAGAGGTTGTAAGTGAAGGAATCGTAATTGTCGATCAGGAGAATCATTCGATTAGTTTCAGGAATTCACTTCTGGTAAGTTGGTTTGTTTTGAAAAGTCCGCGACAAGATGACGTGATCATTGTTGTGTTTTGTTTTTCTACTCCACGGGCCATCATACAGAGATGTTTGGCTTGGATTACTACTCCGACACCTTTTGGTTTGAGGATTTCGCTTAGTTTTTCAGCGATTTGCATTGTGAGCCTTTCTTGGTTTTGTAGGCGGCGTGCGTAAATTTCTACTAATCGAGGAAGTTTGGAAATGCCGATTATTTTTTTATCTGGAATGTATCCGATATGCACTGTTCCGAAGAAAGGTTGCATGTGGTGTTCGCAGTTTGAAAAGAAGTCGATGTTTTTGCAGATGATCATTTCATCGTAATTTTCTCCATCAAATTCTGTCACCATCTCTTCAGCATTCATTTTGTAGCCTCCGAATAGTTTTTCGAATGATTTGGCGACACGGCGAGGAGTTTCTTTCAGTCCTTCACGTGTTCCGTCTTCACCGATTTGTTCGATGATTTCTTTTACTAATTGTTCTATTTTAACTTGGTCCATAGTTCTTTAATTGTTTGCTTTAAGTTTGGGTGAATTATTTCTGCTGCAATTTCTTGTAGTGGCTCGAGTACAAATGCTCTTTTGTGCATGCGAGGATGTGGGACTTTGAGGTTTGGTTGGTTGATGATCTCATTGTCGTAGAGCAGGATGTCGAGATCGATGATGCGTGGTCCGTTTTTTATTTCGTGAGTGCGTCCCATTTTGTGTTCAATTTCTTGCAGTCGCACTAGCAGGATTACTGGTGCTAACTCTGTTGTGATTTCCACTGCCATGTTTAGGAATTTTCCTTGGCCTTGTGGCCCTACTGGATCAGTTTCGTGAATTGTGGATTTTTGATTTATTGTCGCGAATTTCTCAATCTCCTCTAGAGCTATTTCTAGATTTTTTTCTCGATCTCCGAGATTTGTGCCGAGAGCAATGTAGACTTTAGTTTCCATCGTATTCAGCTAGGTAATCATCTGTTTCGTAAACTGCGATTTTTTTCAGTGGGAGATGGTCTTTGATTTTGTCCCAAATCCAAACTGCCAAATTTTCGGCTGAAGGATTGTCGAGAGTGTCGTTGAGATGAGAGTGGTCTAGAAGGTCGATCACATTTTTGTTTACAGCTTCTTTCAGTAATTTAAAATCCAGAACCATTCCGTCTTCTTTGACCGGTCCTTCGATCGTTACGATAATTTTGTAATTGTGTCCGTGGAGATTTTCACATTTCCCATGATATTTTGTGAGAAAGTGTGAGGCTGCAAATCGAAAAGTGCAGCTTAATTGCATGTTTGGCATATTGATTCTTTAGTGGCTTTGATATTGTGAGTTCTGATTATACTGGCTCCGTTTAAATTGGCAATAGATTCAGCGATTGGGCCTTTTTTGTCGCGTTCTTCTAACATTCCGCCTAATAGTGATTTTCTGGAGATTCCGATGAGGATTTCTTTGTTGAATTTTTTTAGTTCTTCGAGTCTTTCGATTATTTCGAAACTATATTTTGGCAGTGCCGAGATGAAGTGTCCCATTCCTGGATCGAGGATTATTTGTTTGATTCCATTTTCTTCAGCGTATTTGATTCTTTCTGTAAAAAAATCGGAGATTGTTTTCATTACGTCATCGTATTCTTTTTCGGCGATTGTTGTGCGTGCTGTGGGGTCTTTGGAATACATCAGAATTACTGGGCAATTGTGTTTTGCGATTACTGCGGCCATTTTGGCATCGCCGCGGAGTGCTGTGATGTCGTTGATCATATTTGCTCCTTCTTCTAGTGCCTGTCGTGCGACTTCGGCTTTGTAAGTGTCGATGGAGATGGGAAGTTTTGTGATTTTTCGCGCTGCTTTGAGGATTGGTATTAGGCGGGCGAGTTCTTCTTTTTCTGAGATTGCCGATGAGTTTGGGCCACTTGATTCTGCTCCAATATCTATAATGTCAGCTCCGTCTGCTTCCATTTGTTCGATGCGTTTGAGGGCGTTTTGTAGGGTATTGTGCAGTCCCCCATCCGAGAACGAGTCGGGAGTGAGGTTGAGGATGCCCATGATTTTTGCCTTTGTTTCTGTCATAATGCGTCGGTATGCTATCAAAAATTAAGATCAATTGGGAGTTTTTGCTTTTGGCCCTGCTGTCATCGCTTGTTTTGACTGGAGTGGGTTTGCTTTTGAATTTGCCTGATTTGTTGTTGATTGTTTTGTATTCTGCCGGAGTTTTTGTCGCTTTGAGATTGTTGGGATTCAAAATGCATGTTCCCAAGTATAGAGATGAATTTAAATTTAATTGGCTGATTTTTGTGCCTGTACTTTATGTTTTTGGTGTTTTCTTTGTGGCCAAATTATTGATTGAACCTTTTGTTCCTGGATTTTTTGCCGGTAGTGGAGCTTTTTCTTTTTGGACTTTGTTGATTGCTTTGCCTTTTGTTTTTGTTTCAGCCTTTATGGAGGAGTTGGGATGGAGGGAATTTTTGTTTAAAGGTGAGGGCAATTGGATGGCAAAAAATATTGGCATTGGGGTGACTTGGTCTCTTTGGCATTGGCCGGCTGTGATTTTTGGGGCTTATCCAGTGACGCCTCCTATTTATTTTGGTCTTTTGTTTTTTACTGTGAATTTGGTGCTGTTGAGTTTGATTTTTGGGAAGTTGAGAGTTCGCTTTGGATTGTTGGCAGCCGTGGTGGCTCATTCAATTCATAACTTGGCTTTTGGTCAGTTAAATGAAAGTTTTGTGGTGGATGAAAGTGGACTTTTGTTTATGCTTGGTTTGATTCTTACGATTTTTGGCTTGAAAGCTTGGAAAAAATAGGTATTTTGGCTTTATGAAAAGAATTTTAATCGTACATTATGGGGAGATTGGTTTGAAGAAGGCAAATAAGCCTTATTTTGTTGAGAAGTTGAGGAAACAGTTGAAATATAAGCTGGAGAAGAAGTTTAGAGAGGTTTTTTCGGTTAAACATGTTTTGAGCAGATTTATGATTGAATTGCCGGAGGGTTTTGTGGAGGAGGAATATGTAAAAGTTGTGGAGAGGATTTTTGGTATTAAGAATTTTAAGTTTTCTTTTGTTGGTAGTGTCGATTTAGAAAAACTTGGTGAACAGATTGTGGCTGAATTGCCGGAGGCGCGACCTGAGAGTTTTAGGGTGAAAGTTAAGAGAAGTATGATTTTGGATATGAGAAGTATTGATTATGAGAGGGAGTTGGGAGCGATTGTTTTGAGAAGTGGTTTTGAAGTTGCGGTCAAAATGAAGGCTGCGGAATTGATAATTGATGTGGAGTTATTTAATCAGGATGGTTATTTTTCAATGAAGAAATACAAAGGTGCTGGTGGTCTTTCGGCTAATAGTCAGGGCAAATTAATTTGTTTGATGTCTTCTGGAATTGATTCTCCGGTGGCTGCTTATATGATGATGCGCAGAGGGGCGAGAGTGATTTTTGCTCATTTTCATGGATATCCTTATACCGACAAAGATGAGATGGAGCAGGTTCAGGAGTTGGTGGAAATTTTGAGTGATTATCAATTTGATACTAAATTGTATTTGATTCCTTTTGGTTTTATTCAAAAAGCAATTGCTACGAATTTGGAGATTCCTGGCAAGGTGCGCACGGTTTTGTATAGAAGAATTATGTTGAAGATTTCTGAGCAGATTTCGCGTAAAGAAAAGGCGAATGGTTTGGTTACCGGTGAAAGTTTCGGGCAAGTTGCTTCTCAAACGCCGCAGAATATTTTTGCGATTCATGATGCTGTGAATGTGCCGATTTTGCCTCCGCTGATTGGTATGGACAAGGATGAGGTGATTGCTATAGCTGAGAGGATTGGGACTTTTGCGATTTCTAAATTGCCCTGCAAAGATGCTTGTTCTTCTTTTATGCCGAAGAGTCCTGAGTTAAAGGCTAATGTTCATGAATTGAGGAGGTACGAAGAAAACCTTCCCCTTGCCGAATGGATGGAGAAGGCTCTCAGTGATGCTGAAGTCAAAATGTATTAGTTGCAGAATGCAATTCCCGTTTCAAGGTTGGTGTTGAATTTTTCTGATTCTTGGAATGTTTCTAGATAGAGTAACATTTCTTCTTGTGTGAATCCGTATCCCTCGAAAATTTCTACGGCTTCTACTGGATTGTCCAGGATGTCTTGTATTGAGTTTAATTTTCTATTTGTACAAATATTTTCATTAGAGGCGAGGATCAAAATTCGTTGTAGGATGTCTTCTGCCAAGTCGATGGTGTTGTTGATTTTGCTGCAGCTTTTTAATCCTTGTTCGACTGCGTTGAGGTGGTTGATGTCGCTGTCATATTTTGCACCCAGTTTGTCCAGGTAAGTGTTGTCACTTGGCTCGAAACCATATTCAAAGGCTAATTGCTCAGTGGATTGTTCCAGTGGCAGATAATAAAAATCTTCGTCTTCTAAAATTGCGCATGCTCCTTCTGTGACGAGGTTTGTATAAATTGATTTTTCGTCTTTTTGAATTAATCTGTAGATCATTTCGGATACTTCTTTGCGACTAATGTTTCCACCAATGTTGTAATCGTAGCTGTATTGGTTGTAGTTGACGTGTTGCAGGTCGAGGATGTCTTTGTCTACTGCAAATCTGAGGAATTTGTCGTACCAGGCATTGTTGTCTGTGTCTGTAGGGAGGAGGTTGAAGTTTGTGACTGTAGGGATTCGTGATTCACTTCCGTAGAAGGCATTTTCTACTATTTTCATTGCTTCTGCACGGTTTGTTTTATTTTCCGGTCGATAGAGGCCGTCGTCGTAACCTTGTACCCATCCGCGCTCTTTTGCGTAACAAACATATGGTGCGAACCATTCATTTGTTATATCAGGGAAACAATTTGTGTAATTACCATAATCTGCGGGATTGCCCACTTTCATTGCTACGATCATTTTTATTAATTCAGCTCTGTTGATTTCACCATCTGGTTTGAAGCTGCCGTCGGGATAACCATCGATTATTTGGTTTATATTGAGGTATTCGATAGCCGGACCGTTTTTGTGAGAGTTTGGGATGTCGGAAAAAATGCGTGTGTTTTCTTGGTTATTTGAGTTGTTGATGTAGTCGTTTGAGAAAATTTCATCGACCCATTCTTGGTTTAGCGTTCCCTCATTAATTAAATCCAAAAACCATAAATGTACGGCGTTATTGGAAATAATATATCCATAATTTCCTCCAATTCCTTCTACAGATGTGGCGTGAACTACTCCCATTACTCTTTCATCGGCGTTGAATGCCGGACCTCCTGAATTTCCGGGATTTACAATTGCGTCTGTAGCTATTTCGGCGATCAATCCAAAGTCCCCTTCATATGGTGTAAATGAGGCTATTTTGCCTTCTGTCAGAGTTATTCCGGATGTAACATTTGCTACTGGAAATCCGAGTATTTTTACTTCGCCTCCGAGATTTGGTAGGTATTGTGAATCTAAAAAATCTACATAACTTAATGGTAATTCCTCGTTTCCAAGATATGATCCCATGGGATTGCCGTCTTCATCGCTGAGGTATGCGGGTCGCAGCAGGGCTAGGTCGTAATCTGTGCTCCAGGCAATTACTTCGGGTAGATATTTGCAGTCAGGTGTAGAAAATTCGTCTTCAATGATACATATGTCCATGTATGCTGGCTCACCGGTAATTTCATCTATGATTACATGGGCGTTGGTTAGGATGAGATTGTCGATACTGATAAAAAATCCTGTTCCCTGAAATTGGTTGAGGGCGGAATCTACGCTGCGAATTAACACTACGCTGGGGATTTTTTCTTGGTAGTTTATTTCTGCTGATGCTGTTGGAAGTGTTGTGATTAAAAGTGAGAGTGTGAGGAGGAGTGAGAGGGATTTTTTCATGGGAGTTTGTTTAATATCTTTTAAATTTATTTGATCTTAACTTTTTATTGTAGGTGATAGCAAATCGGTGGGCTTCATCGCGGGCTCGTTGAATTAATTTGAGTGCTTCATTGTTTCGTTGCAAAATAATGCTGTTTTTTCTTCCTGGAATAAATATTTCTTCTTGTTGTTTTGCTAGTGAAATATAAGGAATATCTAGGTTTAATTGTTTTAGTATTTTTTCTCCACATCCTAATTGTCCTTTGCCCCCATCGATCACTATCAGGTCTGGGATTTTGGAAAAGGATTTGTCTTCTTTGTGTTTTAGTTTGTCTAGTGCGAGAATTGTTTGCGTTTTCTTTTGTTTTCCCTCTAGTTCCTTAGGTGTTTTCTTTATTTCTTCGAATCCTAAGATTTGGTAATATTCCTTCAAATCTTTTTTGCAGATTACATATATTCTTTTAGCTTTTGCTTTTTTTACTGCTTCTCTGATTATTTTGTGACCGAGGTTTTGATCTTTATGTTTTTTCTTAATTTCTAAATCAGTCAGTTCAGCGATTTTTGTGGTGTATTCCCTGATCGCTATTTGTCCGACAATTTCTTCTTCTTTTACTAGAATGTAAGCCGTTTTTTCTTTGCCCTTAATTTTGATATTATCTTTTTTGCGTGCTTTTTTTAATTTGTAATCTTTGAATTGATGTGCGAAAGCTAATTTTTGTAGTCGTCTATAGAGAACTTCCTCCATTGATTTGTAATCGTCTGGTTTGTTTTCGACTGTGCGCATTTTGAATTTGCGATACATGTCTTTTTTGGGTGCTCCTTTCTCGAATACAACCATTGAACCAACGGTTTCTGTGCCACTTAAATGTGAAATGTCGTAACATTCAATTCTTTTGAGAGTATTTTTAAGTTTCAGTATTTTTTGTAAATCTTCAGCTGCTTTTATAGTGAGTTCTGAAGCTTTTTCCCAACTTGGTTTGTTGCGGTCAGCATAGATTATGGCGTTTTTGAGACTCATCTCCAGCATTTTGTTTTTGTCGCCCCTAATAGGGATAATAATGCGGACTTTTTTGACTAACTGTTCGCTCATCATTACGGCTAGTTCTTTTTGATGACTTACTTCGTGTGGAATAAGAATTTCTTTTGGGATATCGGTGGCAAGTTCATAATATTGTTTCAGAAAGGCCTCTAACACTTCCACCTGTTCCTCTTCGTCCAGTTCTTCGGCCTTCAAAATAAAATTTTCCTGTCCGATTAATTTGCCGCCGCGAACCTGGAAAAGGTTGAAGTAGGCTTGGCCGTGGGCGATGCAGTAATTGATGATGTCGCGGGTTTCGTGGTTGGGGCCGGCGACTTTTTGTTTTTCGAGAATGTCTTTGACCTTCTCGAGTTTATCGCGGATTTT
>JAESSS010000054.1 GCA_016763975.1 Candidatus Altimarinota bacterium | reverse complement strand
CTGTCGTTATCTCCTTAAATTTGCTTGGGGAGATTATTTCGGGGAATCCGAGTTTCTTGGCTTCTTTTTCACGTTTTTCGGAGTGACTGACGCGGCGGAGTTCGCCGGAGAGGCCGACTTCTCCGAATATTATGGTGTCTTCTGAGATTGGTCTTTTGAGGAAGGATGAGGCGATTGCGGTGAGCACGGCTAGGTCGGCTGCTGGTTCGGAGAGTTTGATGCCGCCAACTATGTTGATAAAGACGTCTTGGTTTTGGAGGTTGAGTTTGCCGTATTTTTCTAAAACTGCGATTAGGAGTTGCAGGCGGTTGAGGTCGAAACCGTTGGCGGTGCGTTTGGGATAGCCGAAAGGGCTGGTGGAGACGAGGGCTTGTACTTCGACGAGGATGGGACGGGTGCCTTCGATGCTGACGGTGATGCAGGAGCCGAGTGCGTTCTTTTTTCGTCCTTCGAGTAGTTGTTCTGAGGGGTTTGTGACTTCTTGCATGCCTTTTTCTGTCATTTCGAAGATGCCGATTTCAGAACATGATCCGAAACGGTTTTTGGCTGAGCGCAGGAGGCGGAAGTGTTGGAAACGGTCTCCTTCTAGGTGAATTACAGTATCGACAAGGTGTTCGAGTACGCGTGGTCCGGCGAGGTTGCCGTCTTTGGTGACGTGACCGATGAGCATGACGGATGTGTCAGTGCTTTTGGCGAGTTCCATAATGCGTTCAGTGCAGTAGCGTACTTGAGTGATGGATCCGGCGTTGGAGGGGATGTCCATGCTGGAGATTACTTGGATTGAGTCGATGATTGTTAGTAGTGGTTTTTCTGTGCGGATGGTTTCGAGTATTGTTTCGAGGTTGTATTCGTTGAGGGCGACTAATGATTTTTCATTTAAGTTGAGACGTTTGGCGCGGTTGGCAATTTGGTCGAGGGATTCTTCTCCTGATATTAGTAATACCTTGCCTTGTTTGGCGATGTTATCGGCGATTTGAAGGGTGAGAGTGGATTTTCCGATACCAGGTTCACCACTGAGTAGTGTCAGGCTGCCAGGGACGATTCCTGATCCTATGACGCGATCAAATTCTCCGATTCCTGTACTGATTCGTTGGAAGTCTTGTTTGCGTTCGCTTAAAGGAGTGGGGCGGACACTTTTACGTGGGGTTCGGGAGAGTTTTGTTTTCCCCACGTTAATAACGTCTTCTTGAAAAGTGTTCCATTCTTTGCAGGCCGGGCATTGGCCTGCCCATTTGGATATTTGGAAATTACAATTTTCGCAGATGTGAACTGTCTTGAGTTTCATATGATTTTTTGTGACCTCATGAGGTAGGACCATCATAGGGTGAGCGTATGCTCACCGTCAAGAAAGAGTACTTGCGTAAACTTTTTCATATTGTTCGGCCATGATTTTGGCATCGAATTTCTCTAAGACTAGCGCTTTGCCAGCTGCACCTAATTTTGAACACTTTTCCGGAGAGGGGATTAGCTCTAGTAGGGTTTGGGCGATTGCGTCTGAATTTTCACTTTCTACTAGGATTCCGTTTTCTCCATTTTTGATGATTTCAGGAATTCCTCCAACAGCTGATGCTACAACTGGCAGTTCGCTTATCATCGCTTCTGTTAGTACTAATCCGAATGCTTCACGCCTGGATGGTAGTACGAAGATTTCTGAAGATTTTAATAATTTGGGGATGTCATTTTTGCGTCCGACAAGTGCGACGTGTCTTTCTAATCCGAGTTTTTTCACTATTTTTTCAAGTGAGTAGCGTTCACCACCTTCTCCGATGATTACAAATTTTATATTTGGGTGTTTTGCTACCACTTTTGGCACTGCTTCTAATAGGAATTTTATTCCTTTGCGTTCGTGTAATTCAGCGATTGTGGTAATGATCAGCGAGTTGGCGTTGGCGTGAAATATTTGTTCTTTGATTTGTTTGGCGTCGTTTTCGCTAAATCCTAATGTTTGTGATTGCCACCAGGCTGTGTCGATTCCGTTGAGGATGACTTGGATTTTGGAGGCTTCTGTGGGGTAAAGGTCTCTGATTTTTTCAGCGTTGTTTGCGGAGACTGTGATTATTTTGCGTACATTTTTGAGAGAATTTTTTTTGAAAAGAGTTTTTAGTTTCGAAAGTTTAAAAGGATCGTGTTCAGTGATGATTGTTGGGGTTTTTAATCCGAATGCGTATCGGCAGCTTGCAGGATTCCATACGTGGCAGTGCAGTAGGTCGATGGATTCTTGTTTGATTGTTCGTTTGAGGTTTGTGTGGTGGCGGGGGTCGTGTTTATGTGAAACGTTGAAGCGGATTACTTTGATTTCTTCTTGCGTAAATTTTTCACACCATTCGTTTAGTTGTGGATAGTTACTACAGGCTAAGATGGGGGTGAAATTTGATTTATCGAGGAATTTAGCTAGCAAAAACATCTGGAGTTCTGCTCCGCCAATTTGGGGTGTGTCCGTATAAAGAAGAATGTTTTTCATTGACTGTGATTATACCTCATTTATTCTTGCATGCCAGAGGTAGAAATGTTAGTTTTTTTTCGCTCTGACAATGTGGGTCAGTAGCTCAGTTGGTAGAGCAGAAGCCTCTTAAGCTTTTTGTCCCGGGTTCAAGTCCCGGCTGACCCACCAAAATGCCTTCCAGTAGCGGAAAATCGTACTTTCGATGAGGTGCCCACGACCAAAAGCTGTAGGCTTATGGTTCTCGGAATATGAAAATGAATATTATTGATCTTCATGGTCAGTTTTGTCAGGAAGCCCTTCTGATAAAGAATTATACCCCTGCTACTATCAAATGGTACAAGGATGCGATGAGGCGGTTTTTGAAATGGCATGATGGAAAGTTGGAAGACGTTTCAGAGATAACAACTGATCGTCTGAGGGAATATTTGTACGGCAAGCGGGAGAGTGGCTGTTGGTCCCCCGATACATTTCTTAGTATCTACAAGGCTTTGAAATCATTTTTGAAGTGGTGTGTTGGACGTGAATATCTTGAAGTTAATCCGATTGTTGCTATTGATAAGCCAAGGCTTGCTAGGAAGTTGCCTAAACGTATCACTGAGCAGGAAGCTTTAAGGGTGATGGAATACTCTTTTAATATGAGGACCTCTTATCGATTTGAGAGGTATAGGAATAGAGCCTTGTTTGCGGTAATGATTTTTTCGGGTTTGAGGGCTCAAGAAGTTCTGAATTTAAAGACTACTCATGTAGATATGGAGAATATGATTATTCATGTGTTTGAAGGAAAAGGGGGGCATGATCGTGTTGTACCAATGGCATCTAAATTACAGAGGTACTTGAGGGAGTATTTGGAAGATGTTAAGCGTTTAAAGAAGCGATCTGAGTATTTCTTTGTGACGTTGAGGGGAGATGGCCCATTTACTTACAATGGCTTGAAAAGAGTGGTTGAAAGAGTGAGAAGTGGTAGTGGGGTGAAATTTTCTAGCCACAAACTGCGTCACACTTTTGCGACCTTGATGCTAGAGGCTGGAGTGGATTTGTACTCATTGCAGAAGATGATGGGGCATAAATCTATTGAAACGACTACCATTTATCTATCGGCAAGTGTTAATCTATTGCAGAAGCAGATGTTGAAGCATCCGTTGGGGTGAAGTTAGCTGCTATTAACTACTGTTGTAGCCTTAGTTTCTTAATATTCAAGCATGGAGCGAAAAGTGCAAAGTTTAGAAAAAGCCAAAACAGATAAAGCCCTGGAAGGAGAAATCGTTGATATGAGGCTAACTTCAAAAAACCGTTTAACTAAATTCAAAAAAGACCCAATTAAAACCTTAGCTGAGATCAGCATTGGTCTTTTAACTTCAAGTAAAGGCGAGCTATTAAAGGGAACTGCTAGGATTTTCCATGCGGTAAGAACCGGAAGGGGTGTGCGAGAATTTTTTAATCAAATGGAAGATCTCCAAATAAAGGGAGACATCCAGTCTGATGAGGAAATAGAGAGAAATAAATATGCTGAAAAATCATTGGTCGACTTGATGGGTGTAATTGACAGCAATCCGGATGAGGATTTTTTGAGAGCAGTAAAATCTATGTACTTTTTGTTGATTGGTGCTGACGTGGAAGATAAAAAGAGAATGAGAATTTATACTTTAATGCAGATTCTAGAAACCCTAAATTCTTCAGAGCTTTGTACATTGAGGAATATTTATTCTTTGCATAAGAGAATACCGTGGATTGGCATGGATTCCAGTACTTCTATGTGGCTGGAAGCAGTCCGTACAGAGTCCTATCATGAATACCTCAGTATTGTGGAAAAAGATGAGGAGAAATTGATAGAGTTGAGGATTATAACTGATAGGATCCATAGTGACAGGAGTGGAATTAATAGAGAAAACTGGAGACTAACAGATATTGGTATGGCTTTGTGCGAATTAATTTATGAAGCAGAAGCTAAATTCTACTCTCTCAAAGATGAAGATTTACCTGCTTTAAAAGGTTAATACTGTTTGGAATTGCCTGAATAGACACGTTTTATAACCCGTACATCAAGATGTACGGATGGCTTAGGGGGGCCTTAAAGAAGTGCGAACTGGCATGCTGATGAAAAGTACTTGACAAAGGTGGTATATTTGATAAGATCCTTGTATTAACGTATTAAAACACTATGATAACCAAGACTAAAAACAAGAACCTTAAAGAGCTCTATGGAGCTGTCTTGCAACTTGAGACAGCAGATGAGTGCAAAAAGTTTTTCAGAGATTTATGCACTATTTCAGAGCTTGCTGCTATGACTGAAAGGTTTCAAGCAGTGAAAATGATAAATGAAGGAATTCCTTATCGTGAGATTAGTAAAAAAACTGGTTCAAGTACAGCTACCATAACAAGGGTTGCCCATTGGCTTCATCATGGAAAGGGCGGCTATAAGCTGGTGCTTGAACGTTTAACGTAATCTAAGCACTGTACAGCTTTATGACCGCCAAGTAATTGGCGGCTTTTTTAATTAACTAATAATAAATAATATGAATATTGAAGAAAGATATGAAGAAATAGAGGCTGAAATCCCTACAGTTGCCGAGCTGGAGGCCATAACGCTGAATGAAGTGGAGAGCAGGTAGTCTGCTTGGATGAAAATGACGGATTGATTTGCTCCTTTCACAATTCTGGCAAAACTGTCGAGATCGTTGGGGAAAGGATGATTGTGCGGAAAGGTGCAATGGAAAGGCTTTTAAAAGCCAGAGATGAGCTGGAATCTTTGAGATCAGGATTGAGATTAAAAATTTTCTACGCTTACAGAGCTTTGGAGGTACAGCAGGATTTATATGCTAGTGCTGTGGTAAAAGCTCGATCACTATTTCCAAACAGGCCTGTGGATTGGCAGTTGCAATATGCACATGTCTTGAGCGCCAAGCCTGAAGTGGCTGGGCATCCTACTGGGGCTGCGATGGACATTACTTTGTTTGATTTGGAAACAGATCAGGATGTCGACATGGGTGTACCGGTATATCGAGAGGCCTATAGAGCAGCTGGGAGGAAAATATATACTGAAAGTCCTGAAATCACGGGACTCGCGATGGAAAACAGATTGTTTTTGAGGGAAATAATGAGCTCGGCGGGGTTTGCCCCCTTTTCTGGAGAATTCTGGCACTTTTCATTTGGAGACTGTGAGTGGGCTGCAAAATTGGGAAAATCGGAGGCCTTTTATGGTCAGTTGAGTGTTGATCAAGTGTTGGATGATTTGAAAAAATGAGCATATTGAGCGGGTACGCTAGGTCGTACTCGCTCATCCGATTCGCTAAGTTTATCGGGGTTTCGGGGCTATTCACCACGGCGATGTTTGACAAATGGCTGTAAATAGCCTATTTTCAGCTCTAATTTAAATTCATATTGATGACTCTCTCTAATTCCAGAAATATACAAGATGCGCTGGGTGGCCTAGAGGGCGGTGCTGGAGAGCAACTGTTAGCACAAAAGCTAATTGCAGATGCTCCTGGTGACTTGGAGCTTACAACTGCTCAAGAAATGGCTATGCTTGCCGATGTTTATAATTTTGGGCAAATTTTAGATAGTAGTCCGGGGCAAGAGGCGCTGATATTACCTATTTTTGCAGTTACAATTCTACGTTTGCTTAGAAACTCACGTGAGCAGCTTGAGGCTTGTTTGGGAAATTATAAGATCATTGATGTTTCGATGTATCTCGATGGCTTTACCTTTGCTGATGATCAAGGGGTTGAGGTTACTGGCCCCTTTAATCGCGTTCCAGGTGAGACTCCTGAGTTCGTATATGATATTAATCTGTGCTCTCAAAGTGCGACTCACATACAAGGTCCTCATTACTTTCTAAAAGATGGCCGAGCTATTGATACCTTTCCAATAGAGCGTTTTGAATCTAAGGCTCTTGTGGTTGATATGCCAAAAAGAGGTGAAGACATGACTAGGGCAGAACTTGAGGAGCTAGTTGGTGATGCAGACTTGGAAGGTAAGGCGGTAATTTTCAGAAGCGGACATATGCAGGAACTTATAGATGGGATGCCATTAGAATCAAATACCCGCCCAGGACTTTCTATGGAAGGTGCCAAGTATCTTGTGGAAGAGAAGGGCGTGAAGATGGTGGCAATTGACTCTGTAGGGGTTGAATCGAGAGTGAGTCCAAATTATGAGGTTAATGTGTACCTCTGTGAAAATGAGATAATGATTTTGGAGGGATTGGTGAATCTTGAGGAAATTAAGAAGGACTGGGTCCTCATTGAGGCTTTCCCACTAAAACTAGCAAAAGTTGAAGGCACTCCATGTAGAGCGATTGTGAAGGAGGCTGTGGGGTAGGTTTTGGGGCTCTTCACCATGGGCGCGCTTGACCAATTCGTTTTTTGACTTTTCACTTGGTAAAATGTTTAATGTCTTTGATATTAACTATAAATTTATGAAAGGAATAAAAGGACCGCTTGTGGCTGCTGGTTTATCAATTGCCACGGCTATGACACCACAAAGTGCTGATGCAATTATCATGGATATGGGCCCGAATGGTGTGTGTCTTTTATCTGGTTCACTTTCAAATGCATATGACTGTAAACCTGCATTAGCGAGAGTTGATAATAGAAAAGCTGAACAGATTCTCCATAGCACCTTGAAGGAAGTTGCTGCTTGTGAAGGTGTTGCCGTTGAGCCACCAGAACCTACGAGTTTCCCAATTCATGAAACTGCTGTTACAGCCCCATCGGCTGAGGCTCAAGCATGCATAAGAGACGCCGTGGAACGAACCAATGCAATGACAACAGCTCTGATGCTCTGCATAGTAAGCGCTCAAACTGCACTTGGCGGTAATCCTGAAGATTTGGTGCTGAAGGCTGACTGTATGCGACCACCAGAGAAGTACTAGATTGTTAAGTCTCGAGTTTAAGCTTTCACGTCAGGGGTGACTAGACTGCTTCCAGTTCAACAATAATACCTTTGTGGTCAGACTGGCCAAGATAGGTATTGCTATTTAAGACTCTGAAACCTCTTCCCCAGATGTGGTCTATGCATTTGCTGTAAAAAAGGCTGAGAAACTTCACAGTGTTGCAGGTTGGTACGTTGGGAGAGAGAAGTTCTAGTCCTTCAATTAGTTCGGGAGATATAGCTTGGAGTTGCTCAGGTGTGACATTGAAGTCTCCAATCAGGATTACCCTTTCGCACTCTTTTCCTATGCGCTTTGCCATAGTTTCGACTAGGGCAGTTACCTGAGCCTCAAATGACTTTGCATTTTTAGGAAGAGCAAGGTGGGCGGCCACAACGTCACAGTTGAAATCTGGAAGATGCGAATAGATTAATCCTCCTCCATGCCCCATTGCTGCGGGGGTTTCGATTTGGGGAAGTTCAATTGCTTCGAGACGATGCTTTGAAGCTAGTAGCATTTCGACATCCTGGCCAGGCAATCCTGTCAATCCGTGACCATGACCAACTTGTGTGTGTGAGTAAGATCTTTGGGATAATTTTGCCTGTAGTTCAGATCTTTGCTTCTCCCCTAGGATTTCCGATAAGACAATTAAGTCGAAATCCTCCGAGTTTACGAATTCCATTGCCCTCTCGGTATCGGCAATCGGTGGAAGCTCTTGGTGCTTACCTCGTATATGGTGCCAATGTGTTCTTGCCCATCCTGAGAGGCTTTGAGCCTCAGTGCAATACACTGTGTTGTAGTATCCAATTTTGAGTGAATCTGGCTTTTTCATGCTAAATTATTAGGCTAAAACTTAGCATATTGGGGTAAATTGGTAAAGGAGGGTATGAGCGGGGTGCACTGCTACGCTTTCCTCCTAAACTCCCGATTCGCTACGCTTATCGCGTGTTTAGGGGATTCGTCGTACTTGCTAGTCCGATTCGCGGGGCTTATCGCGCTATCAAGCAACGGTAATCTGCGATTACCTCTCCTCCGGCTATAAAATAAAAAATACCGACGCGCTGGTCGGTGTTTTTTATTTGGAGCTCCTCATTGGACGAAGTGCGAACTGGGGTTGTATGTCAAAACTAATCCTCAATCAGCTAAAAGTTTAGAGCTGTATCCAGTAGCCTGCCCTATTACATCCCTAATCTGCTTTGGAGTTAACCCCACTGGTGAATCAACCCCGTCGGCTACATAGAGTGCACGAATAGCCGTTTGTACAGCATGAATTGCATCAAAAGGATTTGACAATCTCCGTATAAGAAGTTGGTAGACTTCTATTTGGCCAGCCCTATTTACAGAGATTGTCCTAGGCCCTAGCAATTTCTCTGCAGTTGCAAAAGGAGCAGGCCCATAAAATGCGTCTTTGTCATGATCCAACCCCCACATTTGGTCGCCAAGAGAAGAATGCCAAAATTCTGCTGGATAATTTGCAAATCCCAAATTTGTTGATACCCTATAATGAATACGTCTATTCCTTTGCGCCACTTGTTCTTCAGGAGTCAAACTTCTTCTCGTAGCCAGCTCTTCGAAATACCTTGTTGCAGCGACATCACTAAAATCATCAAAAGCGCATCCCATATTAACCGGATTTCTATCTAAATCTGCCAAAGTCCAATCAATGGCACCACCCGTAACATGGGGAGACGGGTGAAACGGGTGGCCAGTAGCTATAGAAACAAATTTTTGGGCACTGGCCCTAATTTGTTCCGGTCCCCACTCAGGATGCCCATCTCGTAAATCGTCTGCGTGTTCATCAAACAAATCCATTTGAGTTGTAGAACTTCTCCAGCCATCCCACAAAAGAGCCTGAAAACCATGCTTCTTAAGCACATTGTTCATTAGAATCATTTGTACTAGCGGATAAAACCGCAAATGTGCTGTTGGATATGCTCCTTCTCTACCATCATTAAAATAACGAGCATCAACTTCGAGATACTGCCCTGCGTCAAAAAGACGTTCATCATGTTTTTCATGGGTGTCATCGATATGAGTTGTTTTCCACAATAAACTACTCAATGCTGCTTTTTTTGCTTCTGAAAGTGGCGGAATTGGAATCGATTCGTTCGGCCATATTTCTAAACCTTTATCCTCTTCTACATCATAAGTTCGAGCTAACTCTAAAGTTCTCTCCATAAAATCAGTCCTTGCGGCGCTCTCTTTCCATGTTGGTCTAACACTTACAGTCATACTTGTATATTAGAGGAGTATTTGAACATATTTCGCAGCAAAATGCAATCTTAGCAATACCTGTTGCTTAAATTATATTTCACTCTCAATTTATAGTTCGCGCTTTCCCGTCAGGGGCAGCACGTCGAAAGAGCCTTTTTATGGCTGACTTGTGCCGTTTAAAAGCACTTGGAGCTCCTCATTGGACGAAGTGCGAACTAATATCGTGGGTTTTGGGGCTTTTCACCATAGAAGGTGCTGAAAACTTACTATCACTAGGTTGACATATTTGCGTTACGATCGTATAGTGATGCACTGTTAACCATGCTTATGAGCCAACACGAACATTTTGACCCAGATCGTTATCGTGAGGAGCTTGCTCGTCAGTGTGATCTAAATGCTCATCGTATTAGTACTTTTGATAGTGAAATCATTTTGGATCCTCATCAGTCGAGAGCTATGTCTTCAGTTGTGAGTGCTCTGGAGGCTGGTGATAGTGCATTTTCTGTTGTTCATCCAGGCGGCTCAGGTAAGACTGTGATTCAGTCAGCCATACTTCATGCTTCTGCTTGGGCAAGAGAGACAGTTGAAGAGTTGTCCGATACACAAGACATTATTTTGGCTGTAGAAAGATCTTTGTTGGGCACCATTATGGAGCATATGGAGGATGTTGGTTTGGATTTCGGAGTTTGGGGAGCTGGCGAGAGGTCTGTTGATAGACCTTTGCTGGTCTCTACTGTTCAGGCTTTACAGAAGAATATGTCGGGATTAGGTAGATTGATTAATCCTGATAGAATTTCTCTGGTTGTTGGTGATGAAGCAGATAAGATTTTGACCAAGGCGCGTGGAGATCTTTTGGAAACTTTTCAGAATGCTCAAAGAATAGGCTTTACTGCAACACCTGAGTGGCCTGATGGTCGGCATATTAGTTCTGCTTGGGGTGAAATTGTTGATCAAATGGACTTGAGAGAAGGAATTTTGAAAGGAATAAATGTTCCACCGATGTTCACTTTATTTGAGGTAGATTTCGATGCCGATGATTTGAAGCTTGAGGCAGGAGACTTTCAAAAAAAGTCTTTAGATGCTGCGCTGAAGGCTGCACAGATTGAATTGGCTATTCCAGAGGCTTACGAAAGAATGGTTCCAAAAGGTTTACGAAAGGCGTTTCCTACTTTGGTTTACGTTCCTAGCGTGCTTGTTTTAGATCGTGTTACAAGAGAGTTGCGTAGAAGATATGGGCATCAAGGACTAAATATTTCAGCATGGTGTTCCTCTGCTTCAGATTCGGAATTTGCAATTTCAAACAGCAGAATGTTTGATGAAATTGGTGCATTTCAGAGAGGTGAGATTGATTTGATGGTTCTTTGTGAAATGGGTGGTAGAGGAATTAATTTACCGAGAGCTCGTTGTATTATTGATGCATATCCTACCCTCTCTGCTAATAAGCTTGAGCAGCGTCATTCTAGGGTTTTACGCAGAGTCAGAGAGGGGACGCCTTTACATGCTGAAGGTTTTGAGAAGCCTTTTGCACATATTGCACAAATTATACCGGGGGCGAGTAAATTTAGGCCTATTACCCTGTTGGATATTCTTGATTGTTGGCCAGACTATAAGCCAGGCAAAGTTCTTTTGAATGGCAGTGCTCATGGTGCACCGCTCGGTTTGCCTATTGGTCAAGGTGCACCTTGGATTGAAGAAGTTGAGCAGATAGTATCATTGTTACTCGATGGTGGTGGCGGATTGAGGACAAGACTAACATTAGTTGAGAAAGCAGATGTTTTGAAGGAGATATCACTAAGGGAGAAGTTACCTATGGCTGACATGCATGGTTTCTTGATACTAAAAAATGTAAAGTATGGCTCTGTTCATGCTTGGGCTGACTTGTTAGATATTTCAGATAATACAATTGCTGACAGACTTTCAGAGGCTAAAAAACTGGGGGTAACTGGAAGAACCTTTAAGCACGGTAGAACTCTTGTGAATGGTTTTTATTCTGAGGAGGACGCCAGGGAGGTATGTGCAGATCTATTAGTAGATGTGCCTAAGGCTGGAAAGGATGGTTTTTTTTATGATGATAGTGGTGAAAAATTCGGTCCAGTGGAAGCGTGGGCGCGTGAATTCTCTTTATCTGACTATAGTGTTTCGAATCGTTTTGGCTTGGCTAATATGGTAGGTATAACAGCAAAGAGTACTAATGGTCACATACTTGAAAAGGGCTTTCACTCTGAGTCTGTAGCGAGGAGTGCTTGTGCGGATCTGTTGGTGGAAATGCCTAAAGCTGGTAAGGATGGTTTTTTTGATCATGATCGCAAAAGGTATGGTAGTAGAGATGCTTGGGCCATTGTTTTAGGTCTTGCAGTTGCGACAGTGATTCGCAGATTGAGAGCTGCGAATATTAGTGGGATTAATGGGAAAACAAGAAGTGGGCGTGTATCAGAGCTAGGATTTTACCTTGAACAAGATGTGCGTAAAGTGTGTGCAGATTTGTTGGTAGATATGCCAAATGCTGAAAAAGATGGCTTTTTTGTTAAAGATGGAGAGCGCCATGGTAGTATATCCGCTTGGGCTAGGTTATTCCGGATTTTCAATCAAAGAGCTGCTGTTAAAAGTGGTCTACTAAAAGCTGGTAAGAAAGGTGTTTCAGCTATTGATGCAAATAGGCATTTAAGAGTTGATGGCTTCTACTCGGAGTCCGATGTAAGTGATATTTGCAAGGCCATTGTTGCTATGAATGAGAGTAAAACTGACCTTCCAACGCTTAATGAGGATGGGGTGTTTTTAAAAGATGGCGTGAGGCATGCGCCGCCCACTTTTTGGGCTCGATCATTGCCCATTTCGGCTTACGTGTTAAAAAAAAGTCTTGAATGAAGCAGGCAAGCAGGGTGTTGATGGTCTGGCAAGCCGTAATACAAGAGTATATAAAGGCTGGCATTATGCTGAAGGTGATGTCAGGGCGGTTTGTAGGGATATGTTTACCTTTGAATTAGGTGGTGTGCGTTTTGGTACTCTGAAGGTCTGGTCTGAGAAACTGGATGTTTCTATCGAGGAGATTGATCAAGGTTTGGGTGAGGATATTACCGTTGTTTATCTTGATGATAATGATGAGGATGGTACTGAATGTTACTCTGAAGCCGATGTACTTGAAGCTTGTTCAGCTATCCTTGAGGCTAGAAAGTTGGAGAATGAGCTGCCGATAGCTGACAAGCAAGGGCTCTTGAAAAGTGATGGACATACATATCGGAATTTAGTGGGTTGGTCTAAAGAAACAGGTGCTCGTAGAGGGACCTTGAAGGCTGCACTTGAGGCCGCTGGCAAGAAACCCCTTCCTGGTAAGGTCTCTGGTGGTCAGAGGCGCGATTTCTATTTAGAACAGGATGTCTTAGATGTGTGTGGTGAAATTATCTTGACTGCTAGGGTAAGAAAGCACATGCCACAAGCTGATAAAGAGGGGGTTTTAACTTTGGCTGGTCAGGAATATCGCTCAGTTATTGGCTGGAGTAATTTGCTGTCTGCCTGTCAGGGTAATTTGGCCAAAAATCTAAAAAATGCGAGAAAGTTGTATGTTGATGGCAAAAATCACAGAGGGCAACAGAGTAAGTTCTATTCTGAAGAAGATGTTAGAGATATTTTGGGGCGATGATTTTTTTCTTGGAGCGGGTGACGGGAATCGAACCCGTATCAATAGCTTGGAAGGCTATGGTAATAGCCGTTATACGACACCCGCTCGTTGTAGTTTTGCGCTGTGCTGTCGGTTCTTGGTAGCGCGGGGGAAACTTTAACTAAGAAGGCGGGAAATTTCAAGTTCTTTTGCTCTCTTTCCTGGTGAGACCGTAGTTTTCTGGACTTTTGCAATTGATTGTTGCGCTTTATGATTGCATTCCCCTATGCTTTTGCATAAAATTTATGGGCTGATTTTACAAAAATTTAGTGAAGAAAAAATTACTGGGCTTCAAAACTAAGGCACACGAAAAATTTAAAGCCATGACTCGTAGAGAAATTGCTCTTAGCGTCGTGATTTTTGTTTTGATTATCCAATTCTTCCAAGTTCAAAGTCTTTTTGGTACTTTCACCTTTTTGGAGGACAGAGATTCTTCGCTTGTTACTGAGATTGGTGACGTAAAGGAAAGCTATCTGAAAATTGGGAGCGATCTAAATGAAGTGCGTGATTATTTGCGTTTGCCGGTAAACAATTATATGGATGCGGAGGTTGAGGAGGAAGCAGGTGGCAACGATGACAATGTTCAACTGGCACTTTTTGAATATGTGAATTATTTGGGAGCGACGACTCAGGCGCAGGAGGATGGGGCGAGGCATAAGGGTTTTATAAATGAATTGAAGGCTTCCGAGCCCTTTAAGAAATTTTTAAGTGATGAGAATCTGATTCTTTCTGAACTATTTGAGGATGGGGAGGTGGTGACAATAGCGGTCAAAACGGCGGATCAATTGAAGATTGCTAATATTACGATGCAAAAAGATACAGGGAGGTTGTATGTGGAGACTGCGGTGAATGATTCGAGAATTTCGGCGGATGATGCGCAGGAGTTTGAGGATTTTGTGGTGAAGTTGGTTCAGCAAAATAAATCTAAAATTATTAAAAGTGCTCAGCAGTATGAAAATAAATTGTCTGAGATGAATTTGGTATTGGGATCTAATAAGGTAGCGGCGATCAAAAATAAGTTGGGTATTCGGATCGATGCAGATGGCTTGGTTTACAATAAAAGTGATGAATTAATTGCGCGGATTGAGTTAATAAAAGAGGAAGCTAAATTTAAACTGATAGATATGTTGCAAGCTTCCGTTATTATCAAAGCAAGTGATTTGGATTCGGCGCTGGTGCCATTTTTGGAAAAATTAAATACAAAAACTTATACACAGAGGCGTGTAGAGGAGGGGCTGAAGAGTTTGGAAGATACAGTGAATGATCGTGGTTTCAAACTTTTGCTGAAAGAATACGATTTGCATATAGGTGAGGACAAACGGGAAGATATTAAACGTGTGTATTACGATATTTTGGATAAGAATGGCCAGCGACTGAGTTCGGTAGTGCTGGAAAAGACCACCGGCGTGGTCAACATAGTCGCCGCGGATGGCAGCAAAGCAGAAAATCTTCTCCTCTTTAACCCAGAGGTTAAAAAAAAAACGATAAAAATCCCTGATGTGCTGCCCAAGTATGGAACTCTCAATGAAGAGAATACTTTTAACATTCTAATTGCGGGCAAGAACGGTTCGATGCTGGATACGATGATTTTTGCGCATATTGATGAGGATAGGCGCGACGTGAGGATGATTAGTGTGCCGCGTGACCTTTTTTATAATGGACGTAAGATAAATTCTTACGCTTCGTCTTATGGCATGCCTGAATTGGTGAAGGTTTTGAGCAAAATGACCGGATATAAAATTGATAAATATATTGTGGTGGAAATGTTTGCCTTTATTGATGTGGTCGACATTATTGGCGGTATTGATGTGACATTGGAGGATGCGCTAATTGATCCTTCATATCGAACTGTTGATAATGGAGTAGAGGGCACTTTGCATTATGAACCCGGGGATTATCATCTTGGAGGCAAAGAAGCTTTGCGTTTAGCGAGAAGTCGGCATACCACTTCTGATTTTAGCAGAGCTGAGAGACAGCAATTAATTTTGGAAGCGATGCAGGACAAGGCGAAAAACTTTGGATTTGGTGATGCCGGAGTGATTTACGACCTGGCCAAAACTGTTTTGTCCAAAACTGAGACTAATATTTCTTTTGATGAGGCGATTGCATATTTCTTCCGTTACCAAAACTATAAAATCGCTTCCAACAACGTAATGAGTTCGGGAAATGTGCTCGCTGTTCCTCCATATATCACCAAGAAAAACTGCGAAGCGCTGATTGCTGCCGCTGCTGATGCAGGGCAAGAAAAGCCAAACTGTGAGAATGAAAATCAAGCCTACACATTGCTTCCACGTGATGGAAATTGGGATTTGATCGAATGGTTCTTCAGGAAGGATTTCAGCTGATCCCCCATTGATGCCAGAGCCCAAAAATGGTATACTCTAGCGATGAATGAAGACACTACAAATCCAGAAACTCCACAAACAAATCCCGAATGGGAGGGTAAAATTGGTGACTCGATGGCAGAGGTTCAAAAAGCTGCTAGCAACGCTACTGATGGTGAAGTAGCGAATATTGCTGGTCAAGAAAACGTTGATCTGCAGATGGCAGCTGAAAAAATAAATGAGGCGCTGAAATATGTTCATAAGTTTTTTGGTGATGACTTGGATATTGATCTAACAAAAATTCGTTTTAAACAGTTTGGAGGCAACATTGTGGGAGAATCTGTTCATAAAGGAATTCTGGTTGATCCGGAAATGTTGATGCATCCTGCTGTACGTTTGGCGCATCTACTTGCACACGAACTTTTGCATAAAGGGGACAAGGTTCCGAGTGAAAGACTGGTACAGGCTTATTGTTCGATTCATTTTGGCAAAGAACATTTAACCGGTGAATATAGTGAACATGTAGATAATTTCCGTGAATTTGCTGCTGAATATGGTGGAGATGCGGATTTGGTAAATGGGGCGATTGTGGATATTTACAATCTTTATGCGGCTGGCAAATACGAAGATATTTTGGATCAGTATTTAGATAAATTTGATCGAAAAGATCGCGATGATGCGATTGTAAGATTTTTTGATGTTTTTCCAGAATTAGAAATGAGTACAAGTGGCGGTGTAACTCCTCAACCGGTGGCTGTTGCTGAAGAATTGTTAAAAGATGAAGCATAGACAAGACCCCCCGTTTTTAGGCGGAGGGCAGATAGAGCAGAAGTAGAACGGATTTGCACCGCTTCTCTTGTTTGGGCACAGTCCCTTTGTGCTTACGCGAGAGAAAGAATCTTTGGGTTGAAAAGGGCTCAGAAGAGCCGATTTGGAAGGCGAAGTGCTGGGGCTATGGAGGTAGCGTTCCCAGCAGTTTGAATGATCGTTGCCGACGGCGTGACGCTCAGTCGGATTAGAGGGGGGCAATCAGTGGAGACCGATCATTCCAGCCTTTCTGCCGCTGGGGATGGGGTTCTGGATCTTGAGACCGTTGTGGCCTCGATCCCCGTCCTGCAGCCCGTCACCGAAGCTGTCGGCGAGGCAGGGGTGAAAGCCCCGAAACCATTCCTCGGTATTGCTCAGGCCGTCACCGTCGCTGTCGTTGCTAGACTCGCCGATAGGAAACAGGTCCCGATAGACGTTGAGCCTCTGTGTATTCTGGAATATGACGGCGTCGCACATCTTCTCAGTGATGTTGTTCATACCCGTGGCATAACTGACCAGACAGGCTTTGGTAGCCTCCTCATCATTGGCGACGGCGAGGCAGCGGTTGTACTGCCCCTCCAGTTGACGCCACCTGTTGTGCAGGAGGATAGTCTGGATCATCGCGGTGTTGGGTTTCGCTACCATGGCCTCGGCCTTTTGTACTTCCAGCTCAGCCACCTTGACCTGGTTTTCTCCAAACCTGAGCACTATTATTGCCGCCCCGATGCCGGCAACGCAGATAAGTGCAAGTACCAAAATCTCTTTCCCTGTCATCTCAATCTCCTTCCCCACAGTTCCCTGCGAGGGTTTAGTTTTTTCTACTTCGTTTCAATGATCGGTCCTGTTCGTGCGAGAATTTCGCCAAACTAGGACATCCCAAGGCACAAATGCCTCAGAGGAGAGCAATGATAGCAGTAATTTTATAAATGTAAATTGCTTAAAGCCCTGCTTTCTGCTAAATTCTGCCGGTATGCAATTAAAGAAAGGACAAATTATAGAATTTACAGTCGATGCGCTAGTCTTTGGAGGCAAAGCCATTGGCGAATTTGAGGGACTGAAAGTTTTTGTAAATAAAGCGCTACCGGGCGATCGTGTGAGTGCTTCTTTGACCAAAATTAAAAAGAACTATGCAGAAGCTCAGTTTGTGGAATTGTTGGAGCCATCAAAGGATCGAGTAAAAGCGCGCTGTCAGCATGCTGGTACTTGTGGAGGATGTACTTTTCAGGAGCTTCCATATGAGAAACAACTCGAGGCCAAAAAACAGTTTGTGGTTGATGCTTTTGAGAGGATTGGTGGGCTACAAAATCCGCCGGTTCGTGATGTAATTGCTTGTGAAGATCAATTTTATTATCGCAACAAGATGGAGTTTTCTTTTGGCTATGATGCTGAGATGAAGTTTGCGATGGGCATGCATTTGCCGGGAAGACGTTATGATATTTTGAATTTAAAAGAATGTCATTTGCAGTCGAGAGATACGGTAGAACTATTGAGCAAGGTACGGGGATTTGTGAGGAGGCGAAAATGGAATCCGTTTAAATATTCTTGTGGTCAGGGATTTTTGAGATCTCTTTTTGTGAGAGAGGGCAAAAGAACTGGAGAATTGATGATCGTATTGTCCACTTCTGATGATATTCCAAAAGATCTGGATGAAGGTTTGGCAGAATTGAGTGAGATTTTGGGTGAAAAAGTGACTTCTTTTTATTGGAGTCAGGTGATTTCCAAAAGAGGTTCACCTAAACAAATTAAAGAGAAATTGATCAGAGGACGTAAAACTCTCAAAGAAGATATGATCTTGGCAAATGGCGATGAGTTGAGTTTTGAAATCGCGCCACAAGCATTTTTTCAACCAAATACTTTTCAAGCGGAGAAACTATATGCAGAAATTCTGAAATTAGTGGAAGGTGGTGAATTTGCATTCGATCTTTTCTGCGGAACAGGAACGATTGGATTGTTTATGGCGAAACATGTCGGGCATGTTTTGGGAATTGAATTAAACGAATCAGCGGTAGCTGTGGCACGCGAAAATGCTCAGAAGAATGCCATTTTTAACATCGACTTTTTTGTAGGTGATGTGGGCAAGCTGATTGGAACTTTAAAAGAAAAACCTTCAGTAATAGTGATCGATCCCCCACGCGCCGGTTTGAATGAAAAAACTATAGCTAAAATTAGTGAGTTCGACTGTGAAAGGATTATTTATGTTTCATGTAATCCATCTACTCTAGCGAGAGATTGTCAGTGGCTTGCGGAATTTGGCTACAAGGTAGAAAGTGTGCAGCCGGTGGATATGTTTCCCCACACTTATCATATTGAGAACGTTTGTTTGCTGAAGCGATAATGGTATAGTGGGGCTACAAATACCTCACCCTCTTTTCAAATGAAAAAATTACTAATATCAATGTTGGCCAGCCTCTTTGTTGTGTCCAGCGCCAGTGCTTTTACTTTTGTAGCTGATGAAGATGTCACTCTAGACGTGGCGAGTGCGGACGATGCCTATATTGCTGGGGGAAATGTCAGTATTGATAATGATGTAAATGGAGATCTTTGGGTTGGAGGTTCGCTTGTGACGATTAATGGAAATATTGCTGAGGATTTGGTGGTGATTGGTGGAAGAGTGACGGTTTGGGGGGATGTGGGAGGTGATATTAGAGTTTTGGGTGGCACATTGTCGATTTATGGCGAGGTTGGTGATGATGTGATGGTTGGTGGAGGTTTTGTGGATATTGGCAAAGATGCGGTTGTGAATGGTTCTGTGCTGGTTGGGGCAGGAGAAATCACTGTGGAAGGAAAAATAATGGAAGAACTTAGAGGATTTACGGGAGCGATGATTTTGAGAGGAACTGTAGTTGGAAATGTTTCAATGGTGGTACAGGAAAGTATTTTGATTGATGCTGGGGCGATTATTGGAGGGGATTTTGATTATTCTGCAATTCTAAAAACATCTGTTCCGGAGGGAGTGGTCAAAGGCGAAATAAGTTTTAATAAATTTGAGGAAAAGGATGTGCTAAAAGGTTTGAGTTATGCACTTTTACTACAGAAAGCGATCAGCTATATCGGTACATTGCTTTTGACTCTGTTAATAGTAATTTTTGCGCCAAGAATGCTGATCAAAGGTGCAAATATCGCTAGGCGTAATGTTTTGAAATCGATGGGTGTTGGGGTTTTGACAGTGATCGCAGGGTTTATTGGTTCAATCGTTTTGTTCTTAACAATAGTAGGAATTCCACTGGGACTAATAGTGTTTTCCGGAATGATTGTGATTTATTATTTATCAACAATTTTTGTGGCTGCATGGTTAAGCAATTATCTTTTCGATTTTGCGAAGAAAAAGAAATGGTTAAGAACCAAATTATTCTTTGGTGTTTCACTTGGACTGATAGCCTCTTTCTTGATTGGATTAATTCCGATTGTAGGAATATTCATAAATATCATCCTCTTCCTAGTTGGAGTGGGATCTATCGTTTTGCTCAAGACGGAATATGCACAGTTTATGAAAGACAAAAAGATGATCTAGCCTGGGCTAAGAAACTAGCGAACTGTCGGATTCCCCTGCTCCTCAGCAGAGCTAAGAACTCTGTGAATCCTACTCTTTGAGCTTGCTCACATACTCAAGAGCATCCTTCTTGGTTTTGATTTTGTGATCTAGTTGGAGGTCGCGGATTTCTTTCAATACTTTGCCGACTTTTTCGCCGGGTTCAAGGTTGAGGATTTCCATTATTTTTTTGCCGGAGATCAGTTGTTTTGGCATCAGTTTTAGTTTGGCTATTTCGCTGGAATAGAGTTTTTTGATGTCGTGATAGAGTGAGAGGTCCAGCGGGAGAATTCCCATTGAGTCAGCACGATAGACTTCGAGGAGTTCGATGAATCCAGGTTGGAGGAACCAGTGACGACGGCGTTTGTCGGGCATTTCCATCAGAGGTACAACCATCATGTGGTGTTCGATCAGCCATTTCACACGATCGATGGATTTTTTGGAAAAATTTAGGCGTTTGAGGATTTTGACGGCGATTTCTGCACCAACTTCGGAATGGTGGTCGTAGCGGATTCGTTCGGAGTCCTGTGAAAAAGTGTCGAATTTGCCGATGTCGTGAAAAAACGTGGCCCATTTAAGTTCGATTGTTGGGGGTTCTGCCGGAAGGGGGTCTTCCCCACCCTCCTCGTCTGTCAAAGCATTGAGAGCACGAATAGAATGATCCCAGACGTCGCCTTCTTGGTGATACATTAGAGGTTGGGCGAGGCCTTTTAGTTTGCAAAGTTCCGGGATTATTAGCTCGAGGGCGCCTATTTCAAAAAGTTCTTCAAATGCCTGACCGGGATTGTCAGACATGATCATTTTGTTTAGTTCGTCACGGATTCGTTCAGTAGAAATGTTTTCGATCAGTTTTACGTGTTTGCGAATGGCCTGATAAGTGTCGGGATGATATTGGAAATTTAGATTATTTTTGAAACGTACAGCTCTGAGAATCCTGAGATTGTCCTCTTGGATGCGCTCTGCAGCATCACCAATAAATCTAACAAGCTTATCCTTTATGTCCCTTTGGCCATCAACGTAATCCATGATTTCCTCAGTACTTGGATCATAGAAAAGTGCATTTATAGTGAAATCACGGCGAAAAGCGTCTTCTTTGGCATTAGTAAATTCCACAGCATCCGGCCGACGACCATCGCTATAACCGCTGTCAGAACGGAAAGTAGCCACTTCAAAGTGATGTCCATTTTTGATGGCCAGAATCACTCCAAATTCTTTTCCAATTGGAATTGTCTTCTCCAAAATCTGCTCGATTTCGTCCGGTTTAGCTGAAGTGACGATATCAAAGTCCTTTGGTTCCGTACCCAAAATCATGTCGCGAACACATCCACCAGCCCAAAAAGCTTGATGGCCTGCGGCTTTGAGCTCTTCTATAATTTCGAGGGATGTTGATTTCACAGAAGTGATTATATAGTATGAGCACCTTTAAGCAATTCAATGAAAATCTTAGCGATCGAAACATCTTGTGATGAGACAGCCGTGGCCATTGTAGAAAATGGTGTAGATGTTTTGTGTAATATCGTAGCTTCGCAAATTGATTTGCATGCCAAGACCGGTGGTGTGGTGCCGGAGGTGGCGGCTAGAGCGCATGTGATTGCGATGATTCCAGTGTTGGATGAGGCTCTTGCTGAGGCCGATTGTAGTTGGGATGATATTGATGCGGCGGCAGTGACTCAGGGGCCTGGGTTGGTTTCGTCACTGATTATTGGTACGGAAACGGCCAATGTGATTTCATATTTCAAGTCTAAGCCTCTTATTCCGGTGCAACATATCACTGGTCATATTTATTCGAATTGGTTGGGACGTGGGGACGTGGAGTTTCCATTGCTGATTTTGACGGTTTCCGGTGGGCACAATGAAATGATCTTAATGAAAGGCCATCATGATTTTGAGGTTTTGGGCGCGACGAGGGATGATGCGGCTGGTGAGGCTTTTGACAAAGTGG
>JAESSS010000053.1 GCA_016763975.1 Candidatus Altimarinota bacterium | reverse complement strand
TTTATCGGACAGTGCTGTCCGACTTGAGAGGCACGTCGTTTTTTTTCAAACCTTTTTGTTTGCGGGGATAGTTGGAATAAAATACTTCGAGACTTTGAATTTCGTCATTGACCCTAATTTCAGCCTGACAACGCATGTAGTCCATTTCCCATTCGATGAGGTCATCCCTCATATTTGAACGGAAAGATTTGCCCAGTGATAGAACGTAAATTGATTCGAGAAAATTGGTTTTGCCTTTGCCATTCGGTCCAACTAAAATTGTAAGGTTTGTGTCGGGGTCAAACTCGTACTCATAACGTGTGTAGTTACGGAAGTTTTCTAGTTGTACTTTTGTCAGTTTCATCTTAAGCTTTGTGAAGTAATTTCAGTGTAATTTGAAATATGTCAAAAGTTAAGAAAGAATTCAGTATAGAGGATATGCGTCATTCTTGTGCACATGTGTTGGCACAAGCGGTTTTGCAGATGTTTCCTGAAGCTAAATTGGGAATTGGACCGACAATTGAAAATGGTTTTTATTATGATTTCGAGTTGCCACGTACCCTAATTCCTGAGGATTTACCACTTCTGGAGAAGAAAATGAAACAGATTGTGAAGCAAAATCAGAAGTTTGTGGGTCGTGATATCGATGCTGATGAAGCAATTAAGTTTTTGGAAGAGACAGGACAAAAATATAAAATCGAATTGGTGGAGGAGTTTAAGAAAGAAGGTCGGGATCTGACTTTTTATGAAAATGTGATGCCGAATGACGGCAAACCAATGTTTGTAGACCTCTGTCGTGGAGGACATACTGATCACACTGGGCAACTTGGACATTACAAATTGATGAAAATTGCAGGAGCTTACTGGAGAGGTGATGAAAAAAATCCAATGTTACAACGAATTTATGGAACATGTTGGAAAACACGAGAAGAATTGGATGCACATATAAAACAAATTGCTGAAGCTAAAAAAAGAGATCACCGTGTGCTTGGCAAAAAACTTGGCCTTTTCACTTTTGACGAGGAGGTTGGAGCTGGTTTGCCTTTGTGGCTGCCAAAAGGAACAGTACTTATAGATCAACTTGAAGCTCTAGCTCGACGGAAAGAAGATGAACATGGATACCAACGTGTGCGCTCACCACATATTGCAAAGGAAGAACTTTATATTAGATCCGGACATCTTCCCTACTATAAAGATTCGATGTATCCGCCGATGGAAATGGATAATGAAAAATACTATCTAAAAGCGATGAACTGTCCGCATCATCATAAGATTTATGCGGCGGAGCCGAAGAGTTATAGGGATTTACCGGTGAGATATGCTGAATACGGGCATTGTTATCGTTACGAGGACTCAGGAGCCTTATTTGGACTGATGAGAGTGCGATCTATGTGTATGAATGATGCACATATTTACTGTACGGATGAACAATTTGAATCTGAGTTTAAAAAAGTGATTGAATTGTATTTGTATTATTTTGAATTGTTTGGAATTGAGAAATATCAAATGAGGTTTTCGAAACATAATAAAGAAGGTCTTGGCAAAAAGTATGTGGATAATGAGAAGTTGTGGATTAAGACTGAAAAACAAGTGCAGGATGTGTTGGACAAGTGCAAAGTGCCTTATGTGATCGCGGAGGGAGAAGCAGCCTTTTATGGTCTAAAGATTGATGTGCAGGTTTGGTCTGCTATTGGTCGTGAATTTACTTTGGCGACAAACCAATTGGATTTTGCGGTGCCGGAAAAATTTAATTTGAAATATACTGACAAAGATGGTGAAGAAAAAACTCCGATCTGTATTCATAGAGCTCCGCTGAGTACGCATGAACGTATGATTGGATTCCTAACAGAACATTATGCCGGAGCATTCCCCTATTGGCTCGCACCTGTGCAGGTGAGGGTGATTCCTGTGGGCAAAGATTTTGTGAAGTATGGTGAAGAGGTGCTTGAGGAATTGAAAAAAGCAGGGGTGAGAGTGGAGATTGATGATGCTAGTGATTCGTTAGGTAAAAAGATTAGAAATGCGGAGATGATGAAGATTCCTTATATGTTTGTGCTTGGTGAAAAAGAAGTGAACGATAAAAATGTCACAGTGAGATCATATGCAACAAAAGATCAGGAGGTAATGACTGTTAGCGAGTTCTTAAAAGGAGAGAAGTAGCTTCTTTATCGGTGGCAAAATCTTCTTTAGTTTTCAATACTTTCCCTTTTTTGCCATTTTTATAAAGAGTGTCTGCAAATTGTTTTATGCTTGGAGGGCACAAAACCCTGATTTCGTCGCGGGATGTTCTTACTTTGTATAAAGCATGACTAATTGGGTGATCTTTCGCCTTTTCGTTCAAAAGGTCGATTGTTCCATAACGTTGCTCAGTTTTTATGTGAAAGAGTTGTCCCTCAGTAGTCATGACTGGCTCGCGAACGACATACTTCACAACATTTAAACCATTATAAGCGCCTGAGGTTTTACCATTCACCGTTGCTTTACCCCCATTTTCACCTGTTAAATAATCTTTTGACTCCTCTACATATTTGTTGGCAGGGAATACTTTTCTTATAATCTCCATATCATCTGGATTTTTAACAATAAAGGTCATACGTCCAATGTCCTTCATCGCGGCTAGAGACTCATATTGCTTGCGAATTCTTTTTCCAATGATAGAATTCAATGATTTGGAATGCATCCAAGTAGGATCTTGATCTTCTTCCAATTCCTCTTCACTGATAATTAAGAATCCTTCGACTCCAAAAATACTTGCCTCAACTACGGTACACAAATGAGTAAGTCTTTCAGAACTTTCTTGTAACTGCTGACTGGATACTGTCTCCGCTGTTAATACTTGAGTCCAATCTCGCTCTAGTGCTTCTGTATCAGCTAGAGCTGGTGCCTCTAGGTATTGGTGAATATCAATAGTGGTTGTAACGAGATCCGGTTCATCCCTAATAATAATTTCTGCCCCCTCAGATTTATGATTACTATATACGTATAATGGTTCTCCAGACTTCACCTTGAATCCTAATTCATGTTCAGCCATAGATGCGGAGCGTTCTTGAGCAAGTAGTGCATCTCCTTCTGCAAACACAACTCTAGCATTGAGTTCATAAAATACTTTTATGATCATTTCCCATTTTCTGGTAGCTGCAAAAACTTCTTCTGGAATTGAACTGGTATGGGCTATTTTTACTAGTTCGCCAAGATCATCACATGCCTCAACACGAGCAGAAGCAATAACTGCCTCTACTGGGACGCCTGCTTCTTGAGCACGCAATCTAAGATATTTATTCACATACATTGCCCATTTTCTAACTCTTGCTTTTACTACACCTATTTCCTCATTGTAACCATTAACTGAATACATTGAACGAATATACCTTTCGTATGGCTTACCTTGGCGTGCCAATTTTCCAGTTCTTGTGAACCATTCCTCATATTTTTCCTCAATTACTGGCGGAGTGAATTCAGGATCAATAAGAATACGATTTTGATCATCTGGACGCCTGGTATAGAGATAAATTGTTTTTCTAATAATAGACTCTCTCACTACTGCCCATCCATCTTTTGAAGCAATCACTTGATCCTCCTCATCATCTCGGTAAAGTAGAGAGATCTTCATGCTTTCATCATTGATACTGCGAATTCTTTTAAGGCAGAGGTCAATAATTATTTTTCTCAATTCTTTAGGGCTGTTACTATCGGTGGTGATGTCAGATAATTTATTCTCGAAAAAGTCAACCAAATATTCAATGTCTAAGAATATATGACCACCCTCTATTTTCATAATTCTAGGAATGTGATGAGCAATGAATCCTTCAGGATTGAGGGAACCTTTTCTGGCGTATGCACGATTTACCATCAGTGATACCAGACTTTGTTTACCATTCTTGCCCTTGTTTAGTAGTTCGACAAAATTTGGATTTTTTTCATCAATCCAATCCACTATCAGATAATCTTTGAATATTGTGCGAAGCTCGGAAATAAAGGTATCAATACCGGTCTTGCTATCTAGTGGATCGTAATTTTTGCAAAACTGAGCAAAAAGCTCTTCGCACTGTTCAACTTGATTTGTATCGAGTGGATCTTTTTTCATGTTTTGCCCAACCCTAGCAATTTTATTTGCAATGAGCTCGGCAGTACTACCAATTAATTCAACAGCGGTGGGGCCGTGGAGTATCGATAGATGTGCATGAGTTGCGGAGTTTATCATTCCAGCCAGTACATTAGGATCTTCGAAAAATTTAATAAGTCGGTCTGCGGCGATTCCCCTATCAAAACACCTCTGCACTATCCCCGCAATATTGTCATAGAGGGTGCTGCTGGCTGAGATCTCTGTTTGTAGATGTCCCAATATTTGAACCTTTAAAATTCGATCTTCTTGAGGATTGTCGAGTAGAGAGGGAGCCTGCTCTGGATCAGTTTCTTTGATAAAAGACCTTTTGCTTGCTTGATCCCTCAAAAAGGCAAGTGCGACTGCCCCCTTCTGTCTTAACAAATGCATAGCCCCTTTGTCATGGCCTTTACCGTTTTCTGCGATCACTGCATCAACTTTTGCTGATATACTCCTGGCAATTTCTTGCCCAAACGGAACGATATCTCCAACTTTTGATCCTGCCATCACCCAAGCTGAAGCAATAGAAATTCTTCTACGCTCTCTGTCCTCTGAGCTTGCTGGTTTTATAAATGACATGTTGGCTGATATTATGAGCCTACATTTAATCAATTTTCAGCTGATTTGTCAATGGCTAGCGTGAGCGTGGGGATTGTTTAATAGCTGAGGTTAACGTCTGATTCGAAACCGGAGAGCATTTCGGCTTTGCGGGCGTCTTTTTCCTCATCTGAGACAAAGATTGGCATTCCGTAAAGGTTTTGACCTTTTATCACTGCTACCATTCTGGCACCTTCATCACGTTTGATTACTTCATTGAATTTTGAGCCAAATTTTTCTAGAGCTTCTTGAACTCTTTTTTGTTCTTTTTCTCTTTGTGGATTGGTGCGCACACCTTCAACCGGAGTCATAGCAAGTTCATAGAGGTCTATAAGTCCTTTGTCTCCGTATGCTTCGATAACAGCTTTAACCGTAGCATTTAATTCTTTGATGAAAAATTCTGGAGGTTCCTTGGAAACGATGGTTGGGGCGTGACGGGTAGAATCATCGAGACGTGCGTAACCTTCATTATTTTTCATCCATCGATTAGTCATAATTGATTCAAAACGCACGTAAGATTTGATCATTTCTTTTAACCTGTTTCTGTTGTTCGCTTCTGATAGTGTGCGGAAAAATTGAGAAAATCCAGGAAAACCGTTGGCGTATCCCTCAGTTGTAAGTACACGGGTAGAACCTCCTCCAACCGATTTACAAGCATCTTGGATCACCTGCTCCGTAGCTACCGGTAAGTAACCGAACATATCATCGTGATCGAGATCTTTACCATTTCTGATCGCTTTGTTAACACGATTTTGAGTTTCATCACTTGGCAAAACGTAATCCCAAAGGAAGCGATCTACCGCTGCCGTTGGCTTGGCATTCATTGGATCTCCGTCGTCAAACCATTTAGCCCACTGTCGGTAATCATCGATGGTCCAACGATGGGTTTTGCCATCTGAACGTTGTACAGATGAACAAAGATATTCTAAGAGTGGGAATTTGACTAGTAATGTGGAATTCACATGCGCCATACGATCAAACGATAAAATAGTGTGACCACTAGGATTTTGGGCTGCAACTCCTTGCACCAAATAATAAACCTTGGATTGCATAGAAGATTTACCAAATTCAATCATGTGCAAAATCAAACCTTCATAACGATGTGGATCGACATATTCTCCACGTTTGTGTCCCGCTAGTAGACTTTCCAAACGACGTTGGTGCCCACCTTCCACACCTTCCAACTCACTTCCTTCTTCATAAAATCCTTTAGCATTTGATTGATATTTAGATTTATTACCTGAGTACCAAGAATCGAAACCACCTTCACCCCAGAGCGAACCGATGGCATCCTTGAGGAAGTCTGCACCTGTTCGTTTGTCATCTTTACTAACAATATGTGCAGGATCACCGGTTGGAGGAATCGGAATTGCCACTGAAGAACTAACGTGGCGGTTTAGATTTCGCCAAAATTCGATATCATCCCAACGCATCTGTCCTTTGTCGGTAAGCACGACGAGCGCAGCCTTCATTTCATCACGGTTTCCTGTCGTACGCAGAGTATTCATGATCTCGTGGTTACCCATTTGCTCCATGGAAGATTTGAAGGAATCAACCTCTTCATTTTCTGCAGCCTGTTTAACACGTTTCATTTCCGGTGAGAAATAAGGCACGTCCTCGGCAACCGAGGCATATCTTTCTTTTTGTCTGCGTTCCCAACGACGAACATAATATTCGTACATTGCTTTGCCCATTTCCCACATATCGTGTCCTCGCATAAAATATGTATTGGCCCAGAATCCTTTGAGCCATGAACGAGTTTCTTCTTTCATGCCACCGGCTTTGAATACTTCGCTATATGGTAGTGCTTCTTCTTTGTAATTTTTTTGAGTTTTTTCCTTAGGACCACTGGATTTTTCTTCTTCGTCTTGGCCGCTAGCTCCCCCGAGGATTGGATCGACCTCTTCTGTAGCTGAGGGGGCAGTTGCAGCTGTTTGATCTGTTGCTCGTGCTGCGGTTGGGGCGGCGATTGGTCCCGGTGCTGATGCTACATCGTTTGCTAGGTTTTGTTGTTGGAAGTTGCGGCGGCCACGAGGGGTTTTTAGGTTGATTGCGTATTTTTGGTCTACATTGTCGTTGGCGGCGGCCATTCCACTGGCAAGTGTAGCCGTTCCTGCGGCTGTACCTAGTCCTGTGTGTAGGGAAATTGGGCGATTTGTGAGGGAGTCAAATAACTCACCGTTAGCGCCCATAGTTGCAGTACGATCATTGCCATAAGAAAAGCTTTGTCCTTCGGCTACCGTCATTGAGCGATTAGGAACTCCTCCCATTGCTTCGAATTGCTCATCGGTACATTGTCCATGACAATTTCTACGTGCACGTCGATTTTCACCTTTGAAACGTTGGTCTGTAATTGTTTGGGCATCAGTATCTTGGATGTAGTTTTCTCGTTGAATGAAAGCAAGAAATTCACCATATGGCATTGTTCTTTGGATCTTATCTACGGCGTATTTTGGTTTAGTTCCATTTTTGAGTTTTTTGGAGTTCCTGGTGTTTACTGCCTTGTCCAAAGTAACTGTGCCATTTTTCACATCAATTATCTTGATGGGTTGACTATCAGGTTTTCCATAAAATTCTTGACCTTCTTTTAGAGGCAAGTGCCCTTGAGTTTCCATTTCTTCGTTTAATTCCTCCAGAGATTTGTAGTCCGGATGAAGTCCGATTGCATAAGAGTGGTTTTTAAATTTTTCCCAAGGCATTTTTTTGGTTTTCCCATTTTCTTTAAAATGAATCACTACCCATTCTTCCCGAAATTCAATTTCTAAATCTGTATAAATCACATCTCCTTTGCCTCTCAGTGCAGATACAAATCGAAGGTCGTAACCAAGTTCTTTTTCCGTTTGTAAAAGAAAGTCTATCTTGGGTGTGACTTCTTCCTCTAAGAATTGTTGTCCGAGGGCTTCATTTTGACGAGTTAGTTCGTCTATTTTATGATCTACGGCAATGATATCTTCTTCTTTGTCGTAGATTTTTGACTTCATTTTTGCCAGAGTTTTGAGATCTGGTGATTTTGCCAGTTGGGCACTATGGATATCTTCTAGAATCGTGAGCTCTTTTTGTAACTTTGCATTTTTGTCGTAGAGTGGAGCGATCTTCTCCATGAGAATGTCTGTACGTTTTTTTCTCAGGTCTGCAGGCATTTCCGGAGCGTTCCAGTTTTGAGATCTGGTTGCCTCACTGACTGCTTCTTTTGTTTTGGAACTTTCTGTAAGTTGAACTGCTTTTGTGGCGAATTCGTTGGCAAGTTGTTCGGGATCTACTTCTTCACGTTCTTCTTTTGCGGCAACTCGTTCTTCTTTGCCTTTGAGAAAATCGCGAAAATCTATGCTCTTCTTTTTCAGAGGTCCTGAACTTTTTTTGCTACGTGACTTGGCAATTTCCAGAGCTTTCGGGTCGCCATTATGTATTCCTTCTAGGACAAGTTGGATCATCGAAACTCGGTCCCCCGTTTCAGGATCAACTACTGTTTCATCACTAATATTTCCAATGGCAATGGCATGTACAAATGCTTTGTAATGATCTTTGTTGAGCTTTTTATTTGCTTCGCCCGGACCAATCAATTGATCGTAAAGTAGGCCAAAAGTATCGTGAGAAATCTTGCTGCCCTTCAGCGCTTCGATAGCTGCAAGGTCTTTGGCAGAGGCGCTGTGGCTTGTTTTGACCTTGTCTAGCCCCTTGGAAAACTCCTCATCTCTGGGGTATTTTTCTTTATTGTTTTCGTTGTCCTTAGCCATTTTTCAAGAATTTATTTTGATTTTTTATTTTAACTATGTTGTCTTAGCAAGTAAAGCATTTAATCTACTTTGTCCGTCTGCAGGTGTATTAGGAGGCAGATCTAGATCTGTCAGACTAGCAGCGGCAAGTGTTGCTTTGATTTTGTCGCCGGTTGGAACGTCAGCTTTTAATACATCGTTCAAGAATATTTCGGAAGTAATATTGCCACTAAGTCCTTTTTTTAAATTATTGATATGTCTGACAAGTGTTTTGGGTTGTGAAGCTGCTTTGATCACGCTTGGCACATGACGTTTGACGATCTTTGCATTGGTATATGTAACTGTAGAACCGGTATTCACTGTTTTACCAGTTGTGATGTGACTAACATCTGCTTTCTTCTTTTTGCTGCCACTGGCAACTGCCTGTGCACCGCCTTTGGTCATAGCTACGACACCTGCACTTGTGAGAGAGGTTGCTAGAGCTTTGCCCGCTGCTGCTTTTTCTTCTTTTGTTTTAGCTTTGATCATTTGTCTAATAGCAGGTCCATGCGTAGAATCCCTTTCAAGAGCGGTTCTAAGTCTGCCATTGCGGCTGCTCTTCAACCACTTATGTACAGATTCTTGACTGGCAGCATCGTTCATATCTATGGCTTTGGCTGCAGAAAGGAAGTCTGGAGCTGATTTGATTTTATTGTTATCAAAAATGTCTCGATGTACGTTGGCCTGGATCCCCATATCATTGAGAAGTTTGTCTATATTTTGACTATTATTCATCGCCCCTCTAGCTGCACTAAGTACCTGAGCCGGAGTATATGTGCCACTCTTGTCTCCAAGGTGTACAGGTACGAATGGAATGTATTTGAATGGTGCAGTACCGACCCATGTACCGAAACTTTGGAGCTGATCTTTCATAAAATCAGTTGCAAAACTGGCCACAGATTTGGAAGCTGCGGTGAATACTCCCATCCAAACAACTGCCACTGTTCCCAGGGCAACAACTAGATCTTGGAGTGTGCTGATTCCGACAACCGGAATTCCCAGACTGAGATCACTAAAGACTTCAGCTGATCCACCAAAACTTTCAACATCTTGCATCGCTTTGAGCATGATCCAACCAATAGACATAGAAAGGGCAATGCCCAATGGAGCTATTGCTGAACCGACGAATTTTTCAGATATTTCACTAAAACCAATCTTGTCTTTGAATTCAGGCACAGCGATTCCCACCAAAATAATCGGTGACATGACGATCGCCAACCACATCACAACCAACCTCGCCAAAAGCACTATGAATAGTGCGATGAATGAGGCCAGATAAATCAGATATAACATCAGTGAAAACATAGTGTTGATAACCAGTTTTTCGATGTTATCTACATTGGCATCGATGTCTTGATAAAAGACGATCTTGCCCATGTTGAGAGCCATTGCCAGGGCGGCGTTTCTACTGGAATATGAACTGAGAAAGGCCTCGCCGGTTGGACTAAGTGATAGGCCATCGCAGATTTTTCCGCTTTTAAATACTTCGAAACGTTTATTAAGGGCTTCTGTTTTGTTTGCAGCACTAGCGTTTGCCTTAATTTCAAATATTGTTGTTCCTTTGATTTTCAATTTGCTTGCGGCGGCACGATATAGTTCAATTTCTGCAATTTCTCGTAATTCATTTTCGTTGGCGATGTCACTGGCTTTTCTGCCGTCCATAGCCAAACAGAAACGTTGTATCACCTCTCCATCGACATTGTCACCATCAATAATTTCACCAAGACCTTCGTTGACCTGGTCCGGCAGATTAAAAATCGCAATGGTTCCAATATTAATCGCGTCCAAGAAAACTTTGATTCCGAGGAAAGAAAAATTCACAGCAATAATACCGATAATAAGTTTGGGCAGAATACTTTTGATAGAATAATTCCCGCTCTCATCCCCAAGTCCGAGGATGTTGTAGAGGGCAATTCCCACTAAAACAACTACAAAAAGTATATTCACCAAATTCCTCATCGGGATCCAAATTTCACGCATCCGCTCTTCCATTCCCCCACCAAAAAGCAAACTATTATCCAAGAGTCCACCGATCATAATCAATACGGGCCAGATCAATTTATTCAAAAATTGCTGAATTGAGACTATCAGAGTTGTGAATTTGCGTATATCTTCCTGCGCGGAAAGATCCGCAGTAGGGGCTTTTTTGCCACAAAGTTTATGACGTCCTTCACCTGCAGGAACCCTGAGGTCAGGGAAATCTGGCGGACAATCCAAGTTGCTATTTTCTGCAATCACCTGACAACGATCAGGTGATACCACCCTGAAACCTCGCTCTTCAGTACATCCAGTAGCGGCTGTAGGAGTATCGGTTGTCGTAGCAGCAAGTACGGGACCAGAAAATGAGGCGAAGGCAAAAACTCCGAGTAGGAGGGAAATTACTAATTTTTTGAATCTGTTTTTCATGTCAGTAAATTTGCGGTAAATGATGCGGCCTCTCCAACTGATGATCCTAAACCCATGATTCCTGCGAGGCCGCCTGCGAAAACTTTGCCAATCTTTTTCATCAATATTTTCGCCGGGTTAATCACTTTTTTGCTAGCCTTGGCATGTGAGCTACGTCGATTTCTGGAATCTTGGATTCGACGTACTTGTTGCATTTCCTGCTGTTGGCGGAGCTGTTCGTCACGGTTCTTTTGAGCCGCAGCTTCTTTAGGATCTCCTGTTGTTTTTTTGACTTCTGTTGGCATTTTTTTATCTTAGTGAAAGTGATTCTGTACGTGCTGCTATATAAGTTGACTTGGCACCTGAACGAATTCCCCCAATATTTAAATAATCGAATATTTGTGCAAAGTACAAAATTGATTCGTCTGTGGTGTTTATGCCTTTTGCGTCGGCCATTTTTTTGAATGCCAGGTATTCGGCTGATTTTGTTCCGTGTTTTTTTTCAATGAATTCGAGGAATTTTTCACGAGTCATTTTAATTTTTGGAATTTCATCCTTTCCATGTTTTGCTTTTTGTACAAATTCTCCGAAAACATCAGCATAAAGCTTAAAAAATCCTTTTGGACCTCCCCAAGCTTCCCCCTTTGTTCCCTGTAAACCGTCACGTAATTTTGCCAGAGATTCCAGCTTATTATTGCGATCACGAGAGTCCTTAGATTCAAATCTCTTAGATACAGGTTCGTTACCTTCAAAAGCTTTCAGCGCCACATAACCACCAGCACCACCAATAATCACAGGATTCTTGATAATCATGCCGATATCTTTGTAGCCACCACGGAAAAGTGCCACCGCCGTATTGGCAACAACTGTTGTCGCTGTGGCAAATTTGGCAAATGCGAATCCCATATTTCCAAGTGTAATCATGCGACTAGCAGCATTGTCTGAACCTATAGAATGTCGATAGATCCTGCGGGCTTCTTTTGTATACTGAGTAACAGCATCATATCTTATAGAGATATTGCGTTTTTCTTTGTCAGAAAGTTTGTCATAATCGAGGATTTCTCGTGCCTCCAAGGTACCCATGGCACCAAATTTGCTAGCCTCCATCATAAATTCTTTTGCAGTGATTTTTGCATTCCTTTTGAGATAGAATTTTGCGAAGGCAACTTTTTCATTAACATTCATCATAGAAATTGCCATCCAAAGAGTGGCCATTTTTTCACTTTTAAAGCCCATCTTATCGATTTGATTTGTTACTTTTTGGTAAACTTTTTTTAGCTTCTTTATCACCACTAAATCCCTTGAGGATCGCAGTCATTGCTTCCTGCATTTCTTTGTCTCCTTGTAGAGCTGCCACAAATTTTGGCCCTTCGGTTTCCAGTCTCATTATTACTGCCTCCGTCAGATATCCTCCCTCACCTTCTCTAAGTTCTTTGATATAAGCAGTGACGTTTTTGACATATTGCTCTATTTCTTCGATTAAAGTTTTTAGTTCTGCGGTGTATTTTTCGCTATCGCCTTGAGTAACGGATTTGCCATTTGGGGGAGAAAGATATTTCACCCTCAATGCAGTCCAACGAACTTTGTACCTACGTATTGGTGCTTTCAAAGTTATTTTTATACTGGAAATACCGGCTTTGATACGTGGTATTTTGCGATCGACTGTCAGTAGATCATCTAGTTGGTCATCGATATCATCAAGTGCATCTGATATGTGTTCTCGTTCTTTTTCGACATCCATGCCAAATAATTCAAGCGGTTTGTTTAGCTTTTCACTGAGCCTTTCAGATACTTTTCTGCGTGCAGTCAAACCCTCACCCCTTGCCGATGGACGGCGAGTTGATGATTCAGCTGATCTCTTTGGTTTGTTTGGTGGAGTCATATTTAAAGTCTAAATAATCTTATGAATAAATCGCTAAGGTTTTCTGTTTTCCCTTCAAATTCTGGAATTTTGCTCATCAATAACTCTCTAACTTCAGCCGGATCTTGTTGTCCCAGCTGGATAGTGATGTCGGTGATCATTTCCCCTGCAACTCTGATATGAAGAGTTCTGACATAAGGAGGATCATAAATAGTCCAAAATCCTTTAATTCTAGTAAATGCATATTTTCGACTGCCTACTTTGATGCCGATTTTCGAAATTTTGATAGTTACTTCCTTGGGATGCTCGATGTGAACAATGTAATAAACCACTGCGGAAGTAATGATTGCCAGTGAAAAAGTCCATGATCCATACAAAAAAGCCAGAATTGCAGAAATCACAACAATCGCAAAACTGATAGTTTTCCACACATTACCTCGGTAATGCCTGATATACTCAGGAGCAATCCACTCGACTTGAGAGTCGTCATAAGAAGACGGCCTGTTTTCAAGCGCTTGAATGACCTTTCTGTGCATTTTTATTTTTTTCAGCATTTTTGTTTTGGGCTCAAATTTATCTACTTATTATAGCAAAAAAGAGCACTTTTTTCAATGGTGGAGCAACAAAAAAGGCGCCGTCACCGTAGTGTCGACGCCCCTTGAAACTTTAAACTTAAGTTGTGTATGGGATCAAAGCCATGTAACGAGCGCGTTTAATGGCGCTAGCAAGCTCTTTTTGGCTTTTTAGAGATGTACCAGAGTAGTAACTTGGAGTGATTTTTCGGTACTTTGTGATGAATTTGTTTAGTAGATCAGTGTTTTTGTAATCAATAAACTTGATTCCTTCCTTAGTGAAGTGACACTGTCTGTTCTTAAATTTTGGCATGTTTTTTGAAAGTTATTAGAATAGGTTTTCGCCGTCTTCTAGCTCCATTCCTGGTGCTTCGTCGCTCACGGCTGGAGCAGAATCTTTTTGTGCTGATTGATAATGACTGGAATCTCCGGAAGCTTCACGTTTTTGGAGCATAACCATGTCTGTAAGCACGATTTCTGTCTTAAAACGTTTATCACCATCGTCGCTTTCCCATGAACGGGTATTGAGGCGACCTTCCAAATAGACAAGTTTTCCTGTTTTGAGGAAATTCTGACAAATTTCAGCTAATTTTCCCCAAACTGCGATTTCGTGGAACTCTGTAGACTCTTTTCTTTCACCACTTTGAGTTGTCCATTCACGGTTAGTCGCAATGCCAAAAGTTGTGATTGTTTGGCCGTTTCCAGTGATTTTTGATTGCGGATCTCGAGTGAGATTGCCAACCAAGATTACTTTATTTACTGTTCTCATGTTTTTTCAATTTAAAGGCTAATATCTGGATCGTCGATGATGCTTTTTAGCTTTTCATCAGCTTCTTCTTCCTTGGCTTTTGAAACCTTGGCAGGAGCCTTTTTCTCTTCTTTTGGCTCTACTTTTGGTTCTTCCTTTGCTACTTCAGGCTTTTTTTCTACTTTTTTAGGTTTAGCCTCAGGTTTTTTAGCAGGTCGAGATTTAGATTTCTCTTTCTCCTCTTTTTTAGCTGCTTCTTCGGCTGCATTTGCTGCAGATTCAGCCTCATATTGCTCCATAGTTCTAAATTCGTAGTGTTTTGGAGTTTTGGTAACCATGTAGCGTAATACTGCTTGGTTAATGTTCAAAGGCTTATCAAAAGCCTTTACCTTGCTTGGATCCATTTCAAAATTGATCACAGCATAAAATCCACGATCTTGCTTTTTAATGCGGTAAGCAAGTTCACGTACACCCCAGATATCTTCTTGGATGATTTTACCACCACCAGAAGTGATGAGTTCTCGAACTTCGTTCAGTTCTTTTTCGGATCCGCCATCACCTAGATCAGGCAGTAGCATTACCATGATTTCATAGCTGGTTGTCTCCAGCACAGGAGTTTCTTCCATGTTTCCTTTGGGTTAAATAGCTCTATTCTCACTTGGGACAGAGCAGGAAATATTTAATTTGCTTGGGGAAATTAGCAAATTGAGCTTGTCTTGGCAAGTAGAAAAGACAATTTTTTGACTATAAAGTCAATATGTTTTGAAATAGCAATATCTGAGTTGACGTATAGTCGCAGCCTCGAAAAGGGCTTTAATAGGCCATTTTCCCTTGCTTTTCTTCGTTTTTTTGTGTATATTTTGCAACATTGTACTGAAATAGTCAATGCCCTGACCTTGATGGGATTAGCCCAAATACGTCATAATTAACCAGATTCAAAGATGCATAAATTAAGCACACTTATCATCGAAAATCTTGAAGCAACATTACAGGTAAATAAGCTAGCTCGTAGGATTCGCCATCTGAAGAATTTCTCTAAATGGAATCTCTTTAGATCATACGTGAAGAGCGCTCTGGGCTATGCGTCCGTGCCTGTTAAAGCACTGCAAAAAACTAAAGCCTTCAAGGCTGTTGCCAAGGTGACTATGGGGCTGGAATTGACTGCAAAAAACTTGTTACCTATCGCTCCACAACGCAGACTGCTTTTTAATTCTATTATTGTGGCGGTTTCTGCTGTAACGATATCTTCTTTCTCTCAAGTAGGGACTTTTGCGGCAACCTCTTATGATTATTCTTCAGACTACATTAGTTCTTATAGTGTTTCCGGAGATATATTGGTTGCAGATGATGCTGGATACCTTGTTAAAATAAATCCTCAAACTAATGTTGGATCTCGAGTTGGTCTAACTGATTACGCGACTCACAGTGTAGAAAGTGGTGAAACGCTTTCATTGATTGCTGGAAGATATGGTGTGTCTACTAATACAATTCTTTGGGAAAATAATCTTTCAAATCCAAATGCACTAAGGACAGGACAAAAATTACTGGTACCACCGGTTGATGGAGTTTCTTATAAAGTGAAGTCTGGTGATAACTTGGAAAAGATCGGGAAAAAATATGCAATTTCTTCAGAAGCTATAGTCGCTCAAAATGCTTTGGATACTGAGCTTCTTTCAAAAGGACAATCATTATTCTTGCCAGGAGCTAAACCTCTCTACTCTGCTCCAACTTATGTTGCAAGAAATTCAACAGCTACAAGAAATTCAAGAACTTATAATTTTACAGCAACAAACTCTAGCGCTGCACCTACTGCAGGCAAAATCTTTATCTTCCCTACTCGCGGTAAAGTTACTCAAGGTTTCCGTGCAGGACACTACGCGCTTGATATTGGAGATAGATCCAAGCCAGCAATTTGGGCTGGGGGATCTGGTGTAATTACCAAAGCATCTTCTGGAACTTGGGGAGGTGGTTATGGTAATCACGTAATCATTGATCATGGTAACGGTGTGAAATCTCTATACGCCCACATGGACCACTTGATCGTGTCAGTTGGACAATATGTACAACAGGGTGAAGTACTTGGTCAGATGGGTAATACAGGACGTGTATACGGTGCTACTGGTATTCACTTGCACTGGGAGGTTATCGATAATGGTGTGAAGAGAAATCCGTATAACTACTTCTAAAGTTGAAGACCATTCTAAAACAAATTTGGAACATCCCACGTAATGTGGGGTGTTTTTTGATTAGACAGTATCAGCGATTTCTATCTCCTGATCACAGTTCTTGGGGCAAAAAGATGAATCCTGATGGTTATTGTAGGTTTGAGCCGACTTGTTCCCAGTACACGCATGATGCTATAGCGAAATATGGGCTCATTTGGGGCAGTTTAAAGGGTTTCTGGAGGATATTGAGGTGTAACCCCTGTAGTCGTGGGGGTGTAGATGAGGCTTAAAGGCCCCCCCCTTTGACAATAAGGGGTTTTACTATCATAATTCATACTCGTTAATATACAGATATGAATAAACTTTTACCTCTAGTCGCAGCGATGGTTTTGGGCAGTGGCTGTGGAGTAACCAGAGCAGAACATGAGAGTTTCCAGGCGGACACTATTGATCTCTACGAAAGGCAGATTAGTGAATTAGTCTCTCAAAATAAAGTATTACTAGGCTTGGCGTGGCGAGCAACAGAATCGCTTAAACAGTGCCGAAATAGTCACCAATTTCTTTCAGCACAAGCTGAAGGAGCCTTAAGTGATTTAAGATCTACCAGACTAGTCATGAGGCTTGGTTTTCAGTGTTTAGTAAGAGAAAAAGAGGCTCGTGAAAGTAAACAATCTAGACATGGAAAGAAATAAGCTCAACCGTCCGGAAAAATCAGAATCACTTGAACGCTTGGCTGAAGCTGAGCTTCCTGTACCGGAGATTCGTGTTTTGTTTGAAGCGGAGGCTTTTGAAGGTGATGAGGTGCCGTCGGAGGTAAGTACACTTGAGGAGAAGGCTGTGGATGGAGATTTTGTGATAATGGTACGTTCGGCTCATCCGATGGAGAGTGAGTTTGGTGGAGGGGCTTTTGAGAGTTATGCAGTGAGGATTAAGCAGGGAGATAGTGCGGAAGTAGTTTGGGGAAAAATATGTTCTGTGAGAGCGCGGATTATGGAAGAAGCGAAGCCGGAGAATTCATTACAAATTAGGAGAAATATTAAGTTTGGTGAAATTGAGAATTTTGATCCTGGGCAGATGGGGGTGTTTGTTAATGAAAAACTGGAATCTGAGAGGCAAATCACGGTGGTTCCTATTGCTGATGGCAAAGTGAGTTTGAGGTATATCCTTGATGATAACCATAGTGGTCCATCACCTGGTGCGGTGGAGATTGATCTTCATCATCCAGATTGTGATTCTTTGGAAAAAATGGCAAGGGTCCGGGATGATTGGGGAAGACATAAGATGATCATCAAAGATTTAGATCAGTTCGTGTCCGATCTGAAAAATGCTCAGAGTCTTTTAGGTGGGGAGCAAGAAATGGAGATACACTTAAGTGGAGACGGCGACTATTATTTCGTGCAGAGCAAAAACACCGTGACTGAAGATGGTGGTGAGATTGTTGATGATAAGGAATTTGAAAGGGGTGTGAAAACATATTTTCGTGAAGAGTGGGATTTTGGGTACGGGAGTAGAGTGACCCATGTTGCAGGAGATTCGAATAAGTTTATGATTTGGAGAGCTAGGGTTGTAGATGAGGTTCGGAATACCAGAGCGCTCGTGATTGATGAACTGGATTGGGTTAGGGAAAGTAAAATGCGCTTTAGGTACAGGCCGGAGGGTTTGAATTCTGCGGCCAATAAACTGGCCAGAGACTATTCTCCCCCCATTCTTGATCGTGAAACCTATGGAAGTAATCCCACAATGAGAGAAAAACGCGATAAACTTCAAAATTTAATGCTGGCAAAGTATGCTGAACTGATGCAACTGGCCGAGGATTACCCTGAGTACACCTTTATCGTTTTAAACTTTT
>JAESSS010000052.1 GCA_016763975.1 Candidatus Altimarinota bacterium | reverse complement strand
TCACGCACACCACTGATTATTTCTGCACCAGCCGAAGAATCCACTGCAAAATACCAACAATACGCTCGCATCATTCCTCAACTAAAAGAAGGAAGCGATTATGAAATAGATGAAAAAGGCAAAAGAGCCAACCTCACCGAAGAGGGAATCGCCAAGATGGAAGAAATTCTCGGCCTCGACAATATTTTTACCGAAGCAGGCTTTGCAGAAGTTCACCACATCGAACAAGCCCTCCGCGCCTACACTTGCTACAAATCAGACGTCGACTACATGATCCAAGAAGATCAAGTTGTCATTATCGACGAATTCACAGGCCGCCTCATGGCCGGTCGTCGTTACGGACAAGGTTTACACCAAGCCATCGAAGCCAAAGAAAACGTTGCGATCAAACGCGAATCACGCACTTTGGCCACAGTCACATACCAGAATTACTTCCGTATGTTCAACAAACTATCCGGAATGACCGGTACAGCCGAAACTGAAGCAGAAGAATTCTACCAAATTTATGGCCTCGACACCGTAGTCGTACCCACAAACAAACCAATAGTCCGCGACGACAAAAAAGACGCTATCTACAAATCCTCAAAAGGAAAATACCAAGCGGCAGTTAAAAAAATAAAAGAACTTCAAACGAAAGGACAACCCGTACTAGTAGGTACAATTTCTGTAGAAAAATCCGAACTAATCAGCAAACTACTAAAACTCGAAGGTGTAGAACACAAGGTACTAAACGCCAAACACCACGAACTTGAAGCCGAAATCATAGCCAACGCCGGAAACAAAGGTGCTGTTACAATCGCCACAAACATGGCCGGTCGTGGTACCGATATCAAACTCAGCGACGAAGTACTCGAACTGGGAGGACTATTTGTACTTGGTACAGAACGTCACGAATCACGTCGTATCGACAACCAGCTCAGAGGTCGTTCCGGACGTCAGGGAGACCCTGGAGCTTCACAATTCCTAGTTTCAATGGACGACGAACTAATGCGCCTATTCGGTGGAGATCGCATCAAATCAATGATGGAAACACTAAAAGTTCCTGAGGACATGCCAATCGAAAACGGAATCATTTCTCGATCTATCGAAAGTGCTCAGAAAAAGGTGGAAGGACGAAACTTCGACATTCGTAAACACCTCGTCGAATACGATGACATCATGAACATTCACCGCGAAATTATTTACAAAAAACGCCGCCGCTTCCTCCTACAAGAAGACATGGGTGACGAAATCCAAACCATTCTCTCAGAACTAGCGGAAGGAATCGTACGCAACCACACAGAAGCCCGCAAACAAGAGGAATGGGATTACCAACAAATCGCCGACACTCTTAATTCAATCCACAAAGGAATCACTGAATCCTCACTATCCGAAATCAAAAACCAACAAGAATTAATCGAAAAAGCCGAAAATTATCTAAGAGAATCATATCGTGACCGCGAAAAAACATTAGAAGAACCTAAATTTATGCGTGCAGTCGAAAAAGCAATTTTCCTCCGCGCAAACGACGTACTTTGGATGGAACACATCGACAACATGACTCAACTCCGCCAAAACGTCGCCTTCTCCGGTTACGCCCAAAAAGATCCACTCACCGAATACAAACAAGAAGGGTTCCAACAATTCAACGAAATGTTGGGCATGATAAATTCAAACACCATCAACACATTATTCAAAATCGACCTCTCCACAGTAGTCCCCCGCCAACTCCTTCAAAAAGCTGAACCAAAAGAAGTTAGCGGCAACCCCATCGTAATGAAAGCCTCCTCCGCTAGCTCAAATGACTCCCACGCCAACGAAAAAGTCGGCCGCAACGATGCTTGCCCCTGTGGCAGCGGAAAAAAGTACAAGAAATGTTGTGGGAAATAGTACTCAATGATACATTGCAGACATGGGCAAACGTATAGAAATTTTTACTAAAGTGAATGACACGCGCAGCGAAGTAATGCTGCAAAATCTACAAGATTTCCAAGTAGAAAAAGTAAGCGTTCTCGAAGTATATACAATCAACAAAGAATTCTCCGAAGATCAATTCAAACAGATCTCTTCAGCCCTTTCTAATCCAGTTTCACAAACAACAGAATTACCAGAATTCGACTATGACTTTGCTCTTGAAATTGGCTTTCTTCCGGGCGTTACCGACAACATCGCCACTACAGCAACTGAAACAATCGAAGACCTTTTTAAAATCAAATTCACAGGAAGCGAATCAGTTCACAGCTCCACACTAATGCTCCTAAAAGGATCACTCGACGAAGCAACTGTTGAAAAAATTGGCAACAAACTGGCAAACACTCTAATCCAACGTCTGCACATCAAACCAGCTGGAGAAAAAATGGATGTAGTAGTGCCACAAGTACATCTCGATTCTAATCCCGGCGCTGACGAAGTGAATTTAGATATTCCTGAAGAAGAATTATTAGAATTAGGGAAAAAAGGAATTTTGAATAAAGATGGAACACGACGCGGACCGCTAGCATTAGACGCAACACATTTCAAAGTGATCAAGGAATACTACGCCAAAGAAGGGCGCAATCCCACTGACATCGAACTCGAATCACTAGCCCAAACTTGGTCCGAACACTGCAAACACACAATTTTCGCAGCAGAAATGGATGAAGATCTCGCTGAAGGTCTCTACAAAGGTTACATCAAACGCGCCACCAACGAAATTCGCAAAACAAAAGGAGACAAAGACTTCTGTGTCTCAGTTTTTTCCGATAACTCCGGAGGAATCGTCTTCGACGACAACTGGATCGTATCTGACAAAGCTGAAACCCACAATTCCCCATCCGCCCTCGACCCATTCGGCGGAGCAATCACTGGAATCGTCGGCGTGAACCGAGATTGTATTGGTTTCGGCAAAGGCGCCAAACCAGTACTAAACAAATACGGCTTCTGCGTCGGACTACCTGATGACGACGAAATCATTTACCGCGACGCCGAACTAACAACCCCGGCACTTTCCCCACGCCGCATCCTCGATGGAATCGTCGAAGGTGTAAACGTTGGTGGCAACTGCAGCGGCATCCCAACTCCTCAAGGATTCCTCTACTTCAATGAAGGCTACAAAGGCAAACCACTAGTTTTTGTAGGAACAGTCGGATTGATGCCACGAAAAGTTGGAGGCGAAGATTCATGGGAAAAAGAAGCTCAACCCGGAGACAAAATAGTAATTGTGGGAGGTCGAGTCGGACAAGATGGCATCCACGGAGCTACTTTTTCATCGGAAGCATTATCAGCCGGATCACCTGCAACTGCGGTACAAATCGGCGATCCGATTACTCAGAAAAAAGTCTCAGACGCAATTATCAAAGAAGCCCGTGACCAAAATCTTTACACTTCAATCACTGATTGCGGAGCCGGAGGCATTTCATGTTCAGTAGCAGAAATGGCTAGAGAATGCGGCGGATGTTCAGTCGACTTAGAAAAAGTTCCACTGAAATACCCAAACCTAGAACCTTGGAAAATCTGGATCAGCGAATCCCAAGAACGCATCACACTGTCAGTTCCACCATCAAAATTAAAAACTTTCACAGATTTAATGACAAGCCGTGGTGTAGAAACCGCAACAATCGGTGAATTCACAGACTCCGGACGCTGCATCATAAAACAAAACAACAAAACAATAATGGACCTATCAATGGACTTCCTCCATGAAGGCCTTCCAAAAAAAACAATTAAAATCAGTCTACAAAAAACCAGAAAACCCAGAACCAGACTTTCCTCAACCCGAAAACATCACAGAAACGCTGCTCCAAATGTTGGAACGCCCAAACTGCAGCTCTTTCGAATACATTTCACGCCAATACGACTACAATGTACAAGGTGGCGCAGCCATCAAACCGCTTCAAGGCAAAGGCCAAGTCAACGGCCTCGCCTCAGTCAGCAAACCCGTTCTCGACTCAGCAAAAGGCGTAATCTGCTCCCAAGCACTCTACCCAACATATTCTTACCTCGACACTTATCATATGGCGGCCGCCTCAATTGACGGTGCCATTCGTAATATTATCGCTGTAGGCGGCTCACTCGACCACCTCGCAATTATGGACAACTTCTGCTGGTGTAGTGCAGATGAATCCCAACGTTTAGGGGAACTAAAAGACGCAGCCAAAGCTTGTTACGATTATGCAGTGAAGTACGGAACTCCTTATATTTCTGGGAAAGATTCAATGTTCAACGACTTCAAAGGATTTAACGCAAAAGGTGAAGCAATCAAAATTTCGGTACCACCAACCCTACTAATTTCCTCAATTTCAGTAATGCCCGATGTCACAAAAGCAGTTTCATTAGATCCAAAATTTGCTGAAGACTTGATCTACATTCTTGGAGAAACTAATGAAGAAGAATTAGGAGGAAGTGAATATTTCGCAATGCACAAAGCTCTCGGAAACAAGATTCCAAAAGTTGATGCTGACAAAGCGATCACACTCTACAAAAAATTCGAACAAGCCACAGATCAAAGATTGATATCCTCTGCCCTCTCCCCTACTTACGGAGGTTTAGGGCTAACATTAGCCAAAAAAGCGATAGCCGCCCAATTAGGAATGGATCTGAAATTACCAAAAACTCAACGTGCTGATCATTTCCTATTTTCAGAATCAGCTTCTCGTTTTGTAGTGACAATTGCCCCAAACAACAAAGAAAAATTCGAAAAACTTTTCTCAGGAGACTTCACAGCAATCGGAACAATTACAGAAAGTCCTGAATTCAAAATCGAAGGAATAATCGATACAGATCTAAAGACACTAGAAAAAGCTTATAAAAAAACATTTAAAGATTTCTAAATGAAACCAAAAGTAATAATACTCACCGGCTACGGAATCAATAGCGAAGAAGAAACCGCTTTTGCATTCAATCAAACCGGCTCAGAATCAGAAATCGTACACATAAACGACCTAATTGACGGTCACAAAAAACTCGAAGACTACCAAATATTCTGTCTCCCAGGCGGATTCTCATACTCCGACGACACCGGCTCCGGCATCGCAATCGCCAACAAACTGCACAACAACCTCAAAGAACAAATCCTAAACTTCGCCAAATCAGACAAACTAGTACTCGGAATCTGCAACGGATTCCAAATGCTCGCGAACCTCGGACTAGTTCCAGGCCTCGACGGAAACTACGGAGAACGCACAATCGCCCTAATGCACAACAACACTACCCGCCACCAATGTCGCTGGATCCACATGAAATCCACATCCCAAAAATGCATCTGGACCAAAGACATAGAAATCATGCACCTCCCAATCTCCCACGGAGAAGGAAACTTTTATTGTGAATCCAACATCCTCAAACGCCTCCAAGACCAAGACCAAATCGCCTTTACCTACTGCCATCCCGACGGCTCCCCTGCCAAAGGCGAAATCCCCACAAACCCCAACGGAGCCCTAGCCGACATCGGCGCAATCTGCGACGAATCAGGCCGCATCTTCGGCATAATGCCCCACCCAGAACGTTTCAACTCATTCACCAACGAAGACGGCTGGGAACTAAAAAAAGAAGCCCTCATCCGCGAAGGCAAAGAAATCCCCACAAAAGGTGCAGGACTAAAAATATTTGAAAACGCATCAACTTACTTTTCATAAACAAATACCCCCATGGAAATCAAAGTAATCACCCACGACAGCAAATCCTCACATCTACTCACAAAAGTAACTTTTTTCCTTTTAGGAGTATTTTTCACCAGCATTACTTTTGCCGTCTCACTCAAAATCCTCGACCAACTCGGCATCTACATCGCCGCAATATTCCTCGCAATCATCGCCTACTTTGGATTCAAAAAAAGTAAATCAAAAACAGCAGCCAGACAAGTAAGCGGGGGCATTCTCAGCACCCTCATCCTCCTCGCAATACTGATGACCACCGCAATCAGCATCTTTTCAAATCTCCTCGAAGGTTTCTAAAACAGCATAACAACCCTATCCCTTCAACCATTGTCGGAAAGCCTTCTTCGCACTGGAGTAATCTCCAGAAGAAATCGACATTATTGAATTCACTCCCCGCAAAAAATCAGAAGAAAAAACAGAACCACTAAGAACAACATTATCCCGATCAAATAAAGAATCCAACATTTCATCTCTACGCTTAACAAAAGTTCCACAAGAGAAATACTTCCTCAATAATTTAACTTTCTCGTCAATACCTCTAACTAAATCTTCAACTTGCTCCACTTCATGGCGAGTAGATTTAATAACAAAGCCACAGACTAAACAGTCCGCAAGTACATCAGGAGGAATAATTAAAAAAAGTGCAGTACCCTGATTTTTTATACGAAGACTATCAAAAAAATCTATATAATTATCATTCAAAATATCATCCAATTTAGAATCACCCCAAATTACGTCATAAATCTTAACCATTCTCGGATCATTCAATAAAGTCATCTCTCCAAGCTCATTTAAAACTTTAAATACAAAGGGACGCCACTGAGAAAACTCAATTCCCTCCCTAATGCTAGAAAGACACCTTCTCAAATCTTCAAATTTAGTAGCTGCAGGATCATCTTGCGCCAACAATTCAACAGTAACTCTCGCATCTTGAATTTCCTGATACAAAAAATTACGCTTTCCCTCTACAGTCAAATCCAAAGTTTCCATCTGATCACCCTTCGTAAAATCAATCTTTCTAACCCTACGAACAGTAGCAAGATTATCCAAATCCATCCATGGAGCGCGTCCATCTACTCCTTCAGCAAGACATTTATCAAGACGTTTCTGGTTTTGCCTTACCAAAGAGTGAATACAGGCCTCACAATCCCCGATATGATCAAGCATATCTTCAGTTCCCTCTAAACAAGGAAACAACTCATTTGAGCCTAAGTGTATAATTGCTGACAAAACAAACAACAAAGTCTGCCTCCTAACATCATACAAGGAAGAACATGGAAAACCAACCAACTCAATATGAGAAATATCATCCATGCCATTAAGTTCAGCTTCAACCTTCTCCGCTATTTCTATCACTTTTGCTTCCATAAAATCACATCACAAATAAGAGCAAAGATTACAAGAATCGCCATAAAAAGGCAAGATTAAGCCAAAGCAACAAACATTCCAATACTCATCGCACTTCCAACCAAAATAATTGGCATTATATTTTTCGCGAATTTGCCTGGGAAATTTTTCACCATTAGTACTGTCCTCACAAACAATGAACCAAAAACCGCAGCAGCAAAACTCCAACCAAGAACATTAAATGAAATCAAATCCTGAGCAAACAGATCACCAGAAGCCACAACCGCAGCGGAAGATGAAATAACACCGGAAACAAAGGAAGAAACATACAAATAACTTTCTGGCAGATAGAAACTAATAAGTCCGGAAATCAAAATGATCACTACGAAAGTGATCACAAATTCCAAAATAGTTTTGACCGGCATCGCTCTTTCAATAAATTTAATCTTTTTACTTTCAACCCCACCCATCGAAAAGAACAATAAACTCACCAATAAAAATTCACTAAATATAAAAGGAAGAAGTAATTTCACAAAAACAGCATTCGCCACCAAAAAGTAAATAATTACCACATCCCTCGCAATTGAACCAATTCCAGAAGCGACAAACACAGCAAAAGCATTTTCATGACTAATACGAGACTTACTCTTGGTAACCAAATAAATAGTACCCAAAGACGAAACTAAACCTCCTAAGAAACTAGTCAAAAGTACAGCCCTCTGACCTTTCAAATACTTTGTAAAGAAATGTGCAAAGAAACTCAAAATACTAATAATAGAAACTATCTTCCAAACAAAATATGCAGAAAGTTCATAAAAACCCAAATCCCAAGTTAATTCTTGAGGAATCAAAGGAGTTACCACAAACAAAACTAAAACAAACAAAATGAAATCAACAATCTCTCTATCTTTCAAAGTATCAATAAAGGCCTGCCATTCATCCTTCAATTTTAAAGTCAAAATTAGAATTCCAAAGAAAACCAAAATCTGCCAAATCGGCACATCCATTCCAGTCAAAGAACTCAACAAAAATACTGCCGGCAAAGTCAAAAAAGTAGTGAATCCACCCACCTTATCTTTGGAATGATGAGTGTTGTAAAGCCAAAACCCCATCAAAGACAAAACCGCGATAAAAGCAAAAATCATCACAAAAGAACCTTCCAAAATATTTGTCGACAAAAACCCCATCAACGCAACAATCAGCAAATCCCTTGCCCCAATATCCTTCTTCGTATAATTAGAAGACATCTGCCGCTCAACACCAGCAACAAAACCAATTAACAAAGAGACAAACAAAGCAATAAAAAACTGATTCATATCCATAGGTTATTCAACTAAAATTGTTCTCGGCTTCGCCCCATTAGGCGGCCCCACCACTCCATTATCCTCAAGCTCATCAATCAATCTTGCGGCTCTCGCATAACCAACCTTCAAACGACGTTGCAACAAAGAAGCTGAAGCTTTTCTAGTCTGTTTCACCAATTCCAAAGCGGAATCATACAAAGCATCCTCACTAACACCAGAAGCGCTTCCACCTCCAATCTTGGAGTCAGGCACCCCTGAAACACGTTGCTGTGCAGTAGCATGAGCAGTCACAGCATCAACATAATCAGGTTCCAAAGTAAGTTTTACTCGATTAGTTACACGTTCAATTTCCTCAGTTGAAACATAAATCCCCTGAATACGAATTGGCTTGTTTTTACCTGCTGGCAAATAAAGCATATCCCCTCTTCCCACCAAATCCTCAGCACCAATTCCATCCAAAATAGTTCTAGAATCAATTGAAGAACTAACCGCAAATGAAATTCTTGAAGGAATATTAGCTTTGATCAAACCAGTAATAACATCAACCGACGGCCTCTGTGTCGCAATAATCAAATGAATACCAACTGCACGTGCCATCTGCGCAATTCTACAAATAGACGCCTCCACCTCCTTGCCAGCGACCATCATCAAATCAGCCAACTCATCAATCACCACCACAATTCTTGGCAATGGATCAACACCTTTCAAAATATTAAATTCAAAAATATTTCTCACCCTACAATTAGAAAGCTCCGTATATCTACGAGTCATTTCCGCCACAACCCAACGCAAAGCAATCGCCGCCTTTTCAGCATCCAAAATAACCGGAGTCAAAAGATGAGGAACACTATTATAAGAAGAAAGCTCCACACGTTTCGGATCAATCAAAATCAATTTCAAATCTTTCGGTGAATTCTGATAAAGCATCGCAATCAAAAAGGCATTCATCGCCACAGACTTACCAGAACCAGTAGCACCCGCAATCAATAAATGCGGCATTGTCTCCAAATTACCAATCACCGGTTTACCAGAAACATCCATTCCCAAAGGCAAAGTAAGTTTAGATTTCGCATCAGTAAAAGTCCCACTCTCCAACATCTCCCTCATATAAACAGTCGCTCGATAAGAGTTAGGAACCTCAATTCCCACCAAAGATTTGCCGGGAATTGGCGCCTCAATCCTCACTCGCTCCGCCGCCAAAGCCAAAGAAATATCATTCTTTAGAGATGTAATTTTGGACAACTTCACTCCCTCATCCGGTTTCAAAGTATACTGAATCACAGTCGGCCCTACATTCACTTCATGCATCACTACTTCAATACCAAATTGAGATAATTTACTTTTAATTTTATCAGCACTACTCATCAATAAATCATCATCTACTGTCACATTTGAAGAACCATTTTTCAACAAATCCAATGAAGGAAACTCCCATTTGTAATCAGCCTTCTCAGTCTTCTTTTCCTCTTCACTAAGCTCTTTTGTCATTTCCTTCTCCGTCCTCAAATCAATCACTAATTGATCTTTTGCAGCCTTTTCCTCGTCTTCGTCCTCATAAATCACATCAACGTTTTTTGCTGAAGAAATAGAAGATTTGTGAATTTGAATTACCGGATCAGCCTTTATCTCCTCCGCCATTACAGGTTCTTTTAATCCACGTTTTTTACGATCCATCTTCGGTTCTTTCACCATTTCAATTTTAATCTCTGGAATAATAAATTTCATAATTTCTCCTAAAGAAACTTCAAAAATCAAAACCAATGAAATCAAAAACATCGCGACAAAAATAATCGTCGCCGCAATCTGCCCCACTCCCAAAACTTCCAACAACAAGAAATTCGTCACAAATCCGGTATAACCACCATATTCTCCAATAGCCGCATAATTGTGAATCTGATCAATCGGCACTGACAAATGAAACACACTCAATATTGAAGCCATGAAAAGAATAATCCCAAAAACTCTAGTTGCACCAAAATGAACTTTTTTGGAAAAGAACATCATTGCAGAAACAAGCAAAAACACTCCGGGAATCACATAAACCCCCCATCCAATCACAGGTGAAAGCATATCAACCCAAATTTCGCCAATAATACCAAAAGCTCCCTGCAAACTCAAAATCGTCAAAGCGCCTAAAGCCAGATAAACAATTGCCCAAATTTCTCTAGCAACTGAAGGCTTCACCTTTAATCTTACGCTCTTCCTCCTAACCCGTCTTCGAGCAGTTGTGGCTCTTTTTCTTCTCTTTCTAGGCGGCATAAATAAGGTCTTAATCTAAGATAGAATTCCCCTAAAATATACACAATTTTACCGCTTTCTACCATCCAAAATTGCACTTTTCTTCGAGTCTCAGTTAACCTATACTGCGAACCATGATTAAAACGCGTTTTGCACCATCACCAACAGGACAACTACACGTAGGATCTCTGCGAACAGCACTTTATGCCTACCTTTTTGCACGCAAGAATAATGGAGTCTTCATTTTGAGAGTGGAAGACACCGACCAAAAACGTGAAGTCGAAGGAGCAATGGAAAGCCTAATCAAAATTCTTAATTATTTTGGATTAGAATATGATGAAGGGCCACGTTACGGATTAGAATGTGGGAAATTAAAAGAAAAGGGTGAAAACGGACCTTACATACAATCTCAAAGAACAGAAATCTATCGCAAACACGTAGAAATACTTTTAGAAAAAGGACATGCTTATAAATGTTTCTGCACCAAAGAACGTCTCGACGAAATGCGAGATAATCAACGTGCAAACAAACAAGCACCAATGTATGACCGCAAATGTTGCGATCTTCCGGAGTCAGAAGTAAAAGCCAAAATCGACGCAGGCGAAACATTTATCATTCGCCAAAAAATTCCTTACGAAATTATCAAATTCAAAGATTTAATCCGCGGCAACGTACAATTCGACGGCAAAATAATCGATGATCAAGTTTTAATGAAAGCAGACGGTTTCCCCACTTATCATTTAGCAAACGTTGTAGACGACCATTTAATGGAAATTACTCACGTAATTCGTGGTGAAGAATGGCTGCCCTCTACACCAAAACACATTGCACTCTACAAATCATTTGGCTGGCATGCACCAGATTTCGCTCACATTCCACTATTACTCAACGCCGACAAAAGTAAACTTTCCAAAAGACAAGGTGACGTCGCAGTAGAGGAATATATGAAAAAAGGTTACATCAAAGAAGCTATTCTCAACTTCATCGTATTTTTAGGATGGAATCCCGGACAAGGTGAAGAACGAGAAGTTTTTACATTAAAAGAACTTGAAGAAATTTTCTCTCTAGAAAAAGTTCACAAAGGTGGCGCAGTATTTAATGTCGAAAAATTAGATTGGTTCAACTGGCAGTGGCAAAAGGAAATGTACAACACAGAATTCCGCCAAAAAGCATCAGAACTCGATCCTCAAGTAACAATCGAAGAAAGTAAACGCGGCCCGGTTTTCACTTTTTCAGACGAAGAAAAAACATCAGAATTCCAAAAACTAAAAGCACAGTACCTTTTAGAAATTGCCGACATTCCCGAAAACGACCACGATCAAGAACTACTATTACGCGCACTCTTTTCAATCGAGGATAAGATCTTGAAAGAAAGCAAAGACACATATGAAAATATTAAATTCTTCTTTGAACTACCAGAATACGACAAAGAATTATTGACTCATGAAAAAATGCGAGTAGACTTGAAAGAGGCCAAAGCCTCCCTAGAAGCAGCACAAAAAGACCTAGCAAAACTCGAGACATGGACGCTAAACTCTTTGAAACAAACACTACTAAAAACCGTTGAAACACTTGAAGTCAAAAACGGACAAGTACTCTGGCCACTACGAGCAGCACTCACTGGAATGCAATTCTCACCTGGAGCATTTGAGTCCGCATGGACACTCGGAAAAGAAGAAAGTATCAAAAGAATAAACATAGCTATAGAAAAAATATGAATTTCAAAGAAATAAAATCATCAGTCAAACACCTCAGGGATACCTGTCCTTGCGCAAACTGCAAGAAAAAATATAGGTTGCAAGATATCTCCGTAATCGCCACTACAAAAGTAGAGGGATTATTTGAAATGAGATGTCACAACTGCAGCTGCTCAACTCTTGTCACAGTAATGTCTGCACCGGAAATAGAAATTCAAGAAAAAAACATTAGAGAACACAAGTCAGTAAATAGTAACGATGTATTAGATATCAAAAATTTCCTCAACTCATTCGACGGGAATTTCAAAAAGATATTCACCAAATAATAATGAAAAAAGTCCTGCTCATCCTCCTAACTACAATCATCCTCAGTGGATGTCAGTTTGTCGAAGACTTAGCTCAAGACATTAAAGAATCCTACAACAACGTGGTCGAAGAAGGCACTCAAGTAATTGAAACTGTAAAAGAAAAGAAAGCTGCAGCCGAAGAAACAATCGACAACCTCCAAGAAGCAGCACAAAAAGTAAAAGCCGCGGCCGACGCAATAACAAGCATTGGCGAATAACAAGCAAAACTTGTTTTTGCTCCTTTTGTCCTTAAGTGCCGAGCAAAGCGAGGCATCAATATCACCATATGCTCAAAGTCCAACTACACACACACGTCAAAGGTGATCCCATTGACCGAATCCCCCACACCGCAAAAGACTTAATCAAAGAAGCAGCCCGCCTAAACTACGACGTACTAGCGATCACTTGCCATCGCAAACGTATTTTCACCAAATCCCTAGAACGCTTCGCAAAAAAACACAACATCCTCCTACCGCCAGGAATTGAATTCGAAATAAACGGCAAACACATCCTCGGCATCAACGTCGACAAAAACATCACAAAAGTAACATCCTTCGAAAAACTCGCAGCCTACCGCAAATCCCACCCCAACTGCCTAATCATCGCCCCTCACCCATTCTTTCCAACAAAAGAATGTCTTCAAAAAGATCTCATCAACAACATCCAACTTTTTGACGCCATAGAAAACTCCTTCTTTTACACCAAATCAAAAAACTACAACGACCAAGCCCTCGCCCTCGCCAAACGCTGGAGAAAACCTGTCATTTCCACAGCAGACTGCCACATCCTCAAACATCTCGACATCGCCTTCACCGAAGTAGACGCCCGCAAAACAGCATCCTCAGTGGTCAAAGCTATCAAAGCTGGAAAACTAAAAAACAGCCACCAACCCTCCTCATACTTCAAACTAGGAAAAATCTTCACAAGCATGCTTTGCAATATTTCAAATAGCAGTCTCGCGCAAAGCGTGAGACCCTTTTGCAACATTTCATATATGTTACAATCAAACAAAACTCACCTCATCCATGCAAAAATTCATTCGTAAAGTACATGCTATTGCTCGCGCCAATCCTCAGCGCATAGTTTTGGCCGAGGGCGAAGAAATAAGAGTATTAGAAGCAACTGCAGAAATTGTGAAAAAGAAAATTGCCCAACCAATTTTAATTGGGAATTCACGCAAAATAAAAGCAAAAGGGAAAAAATTCAACATTGACTGGGACAAAGTAGAAATACACGACCCTTCAAAATCAAAACTAAGCAAAGAATTCGCCACAAAACTCTACGAATTACGCAAAAACAAAGGCCTAACACTCAGAAAAGCAAAAACCTTAATCAAAGACTTCAGCTACTTTGCCACCATGATGGTGCAAGAAGGACATGCAGCAGGAATGGTAACTGGAACCACTTATTCCACCGCCGACTCCATCCGCCCAGCCTTGCAAATAATCAAAACTGAAGACCGTTTTCACAAAGTATCAGGAGTATTTTTTATGGTTTTAGAAAAACGCTTACTACTCTTCGCAGACACCGCCATAAACGTCGATCCAAATTCACACGAACTAGTAGAAATCGCAAACGACACTGCAAAAACTGCAAAAAAATTCGGCATCGTGCCACGCATTGCCTTCCTTTCATTCTCCACAAAAGGCTCCGCCGACCACCCTCGCGTCGACAAAATGAGAGAAGCCTACAAAATGTTTAAATCACAAAATCCTAAAATCGTTTGTGACGGCGAAATCCAAGTAGACGCAGCAATAGTCCCAGAAGTCGCCAAACGGAAATGCCCAAAGTCACCACTAAAAGGAAACGCAAACATCCTCATATTCCCATCCCTCGAATCCGCTAACATAAGCTACAAACTAATAGAACGACTAGCCAAAGCCAAAGCAATCGGCCCTCTACTCCAAGGCCTACGAAAACCGGTCAACGACCTCTCCCGTGGTTGCAGCGCAAAAGATATCGTCAACGTTACTGCTTTTACAGCAACTGAATGCCTTACTAACCACTTAATATAATGGATAATTCTACAAATATACCGGCCTACCAACGAAAACGTAAAATAGCAGCATTGGAACGTAAAACAGTCACAAAAAAACCACGCAAAACAACTCGCAAACGACGTATAACTAGAAAAGTTCAAGAAATGAGCGTACCAACACAATCATTCATTCAACCAATTTTTGGAAGAGTTGAAGAAATCCCAGAAGTGAAACACAAAAAAGTAAGAGAAATGCGATTGATCGGACGTTGTGACGGCTACTTCGACAAAATTAACGTCGCAATCGTCAAACTAATTACTCCCCTACGCGAAGGTGACCGCATCGTTTTTGAAAAAGACCGCGGCCTCTTCGAACAAACAGTCGACTCCATACAAATAGACCGAAAAGATGTCCGTATCGCCCACGCCGGCGACGACGTCGGTATGAAAGTCGCTCTCAAACCAAAAGTCGGCGCATCCGTTTACAAAGTATTATGAACATCCTCACCATCAATCTAGGCTCATCCTCCCTCCGCTTCGCCCTCTACAAGAAAACAAAACTCTTGGCCAAAGGACACATCGACGCAATAGGGCTACCTTCCTGCAAATTCATCTTTAAATCCTCGGACAAAAACATTGGCCACAAATCAGACTGCAAAACGCCAGCGTCCGCCCTCACCCTCCTCTACACAACACTTACAAAAAACGGATTCACAGCACCCGACGCAGTAGCGCATCGCGTTGTACACGGCGGCGACAAATACACCCAAGCTGTAAAAATAGACAAAAAAGTAATCAAAGAAATCGAAAAACTCTGCAGCCTCGCCCCACTCCACAACCCAATCAACCTCAAAGGAATCAAGTTTTTCCAAGAAAAATACCCAAAAGCCAAACAAGTAGCCGTATTCGACACCGCCTATTACCAAACACTCGAACCCAAAGCATAT
>JAESSS010000051.1 GCA_016763975.1 Candidatus Altimarinota bacterium | reverse complement strand
GTGCACGCCCTCGGCGGTAATAGTTAATCCCTGCGGGTATTTTTGCTTCTGTAGTGATGTCATTTTCTATGATATTTTTTGCTACTCAGCTAGGAAATAACGGTGGTGGCGCAGATTTTCAGGCTCGTGTAATTGCAGCTCTAGAAGATTATGTAGATGATGAAAAACCCACAGAAGCTCCGGCAGCTCCTGCCCCAATCACAGAAGATATGAGTGATGACGATGCGATAAAAGGTGATCCAGATGCGCCAGTTACTATTGTGGAGTTTTCGGATTATCAATGTCCATTCTGTTCAAAATTCTTTAGAGAAACTTTACCTAAAATTCAATCAGCCTATATCGATACTGGAAAAGTAAACTTGGTGTATAGGGACTTCCCTCTTAGTTTTCATCCAGGAGCATTTCCAATGGCAAACTTGGCTGAATGTGTGAGAGATCAAGGCAATGATGATGATTACTTTGCGATGCATGACGAAATTTTTGGCACAATTGATGCCGGATATAATTTAGAAGCTTTGATTGATTTCGCAGTGAGCGAATTGGGTTCAGATGAAGATCAATTGAGAGAATGTCAGACATCAGACAAGTTCAAAGCGGAAATCGCTAAAGATCAAGCTGATGGACAAAGAGCTGGAATCAGTGGAACTCCAGGATTTGTAATTGGAGGACAACGAATTTCAGGTGCTCAGCCATTCCCAGTGTTTGAAGCAGCAATTGAAGCAGCACTAGCTCAATGAATGTAATAAAACTTTTAAAGCAGCCCTTTTACGCTCTTATTGCGATGGGGGTTGCTTTTTTGCTCTTTGATTTGAATTATTATTTCATGACCAAATTGCCTGGTACTAGGGATTTTCAGTGTGTTTTGGGAGCTGGTTTTACTCCGGCAAATATAATTTTTTCTGTGATTTTGAGTTTGATGGCGGGGCTTTTGGTTGTGGGTATGATGGAGAATATAAAAAAGAGAAAGGCTTCTAAACTGGCTGGAGGTGCCAGTAGTGTGGGAGTTGTGGCTGGAGCGATGACGGTGTTTTGTACTTTCTGCACTTTGCCGGTGATTTCAGTTTTTGGGCTGTCGGTTAGCATCGCATTCTTCACAACTTACGAATGGTACTTCAAAGGGCTAAGCCTGATATTGATGGCTGTAGGATTGTGGCTGCTGGATAGACAGCTTGTGGATGAATGTAAAGTCTGCAAGGACTAAATCTCTTCTCGTGTGGGGTCTTTGGAATAAAACTCAAATGTGTAGGAAACTCCATTTTCTTCTTCTGTGCCGAGACGTTCAGGTTCAGGGAAAAATCTATAAGGCAATTTCGGTAGAAAAGTGTCGCATTCGTATTCCTTATCAATTTTTGTGATGTAGAGGCCATCAGCCATTTCGAGAGCCATTTCAAAAATCTGGGCTCCACCAATGATGAAAACGTTTTCGATCTCCTCATTCATTTCAGCATCTCTCAGAGCTTCTCCCAGTGAAAAGCAAGTCTGGGCGCCTTCGGCCTTATAAGACTTGTTGCGGGAAAGTATGACGTTGTGGCGATCTGCCAGTGGTCGATACTTCTCCGGAATTGACTCCCAAGTTTTGCGGCCCATCACAACCATGTTTTTTGCATCTTCTTCCCAAACTTCTGAAGTGGTGTCTTTAAAAAACTGCATGTCTTTTTTCAGTTTCCATGGCAGTTTGCCGTCTATTCCGATTCCGTTGTTTTTGTCTACGGCTACGATAATGTAGACTTTTTGATTGTCTCTCATACGGCTACTTTGAATTTAATGAATTTGTCGTGTGTGTAATTTTGCAGTTCGAAATCTTCGAATTTGAGATCCCAGAATGGTTTTTTTGCGATTTTTAGAGTTGGAAGTGGGTGTGGTTCGCGTTTTAATTGTTCTTTTAATCCTTCGAGGTGGTTGTTGTAAAGGTGAGCGTCGCCAAGTGTGTGTACAAAAATTCCTGCTTCGAGATCGCATTCCTGGGCCATCATTGCGAGGAGGAGAGCGTAGCTGCCGATGTTGTAGGGAACGCCGAGGGCGATGTCAGCGGAGCGTTGGTAAAGTTGGAGGTCGAGGCGTCCGTTGATGACGTAAAATTGGAAAAGAGTGTGACAAGGTGGTAGTGCCATTTTTTCGATGTCACCGACATTCCAACCTGTTACGAGGATACGACGTGAGTCGGGATTGTTTTTGATTGTGTCGATGGCGTTTTGGATTTGGTCGACGTGTTTTTTCTCATAAATTCCTTGGTGGTTGCGTTCGAATTTTTCCCATTTTCTCCATTAGTATCCATAAATTGGGCCTAATTCCCCTTTTTCATCAGCCCAAGCATCCCAAATAGGAGTGTGTTCGGTGAGGCCGTCATTGATGTTTGTGCTTCCTCTGAGAAACCAAAGTAATTCCCTGAGAATAGCGTCGAAACGTACTTTTTTTGTAGTGACCATTGGGAAACCTTCGCGAAGATCGTATTTACGTTGGGCACCAAACATAGAGATTGTACCTGTACCAGTGCGGTCAGCTTTTTCTTCTCCGTTTTCTAGTACTTCAGTGATTAAATCTAAGTATTGTTTCATGGTATTTTATTATGTTAATTACAATGTGAACGGAAATGAATATTCACTCGACGATCGCCTACAAATTCAGTTACAGGACTGACAAGGCACTTCCCCTCACCATAAGACGCCTTGTTAAAACCGCCTTTTCCTCTTATACAAGCCATGACCATCTTTCTTGATTTATCAGTTTCAAATGTGACTGAGGTTCCCTCATTTTCCCCGGTGTTAGGTTCCCACATCGCCTTCATTCCACATTCAGTAACTGCATCTGTTACTGCCCAACGAGCTGCGTCTGTAGCTGCTTTTTCTGTGACGTTTTCTGCTGCGTCTTCTTGTTGGCAAGCTAAGCTAGTGAGGATCAATAATGCTGGCACCATGCGCATAGGATGTGATTAGTTTGTGTTTACTTCGGCTGCTGATTCTTTTTTATCTGAAATATCGACGTGAACGCGGTCGGTGTCTTGGTAGATGCGTGAACCTACTGTTTTGCCTTGTCCTTGGTATTTTCCGTTGTATGGATTGTCAGCTTTGTGATCCATTTGTGCAAAGACCAATTGGCAAATACGTTTTCCAGCTTGGAGTTTGATTGGCAATGCGCTCGCATTGAAGAGCTCGAGAGTAATGCGGCCTTTGAACCCAGGATCAACCCATCCGGCGTTTTGGATGAAGAGTCCGATTCTACCGATTGAAGAGCGTCCTTCTACAAATGCTGTCATGTTGTCAGGTAGTTCCACAAATTCTTGTGTCGTAGCGAGGAGAAAAGAATGTGGTGGAATTGTGATTGTCTCAGCAATTATTTCACGATACTTAATTTCAGAATCGAGTGTAATGATGTCCATCATATTGTCATCCGGAATCAGGAAGTGGTCCCCTAGCCTACAATCGATTGAGGCCGGTTGGATAGATTTTTCGTCTAGAGGTTTGCAAACTAGTGTACCCTCGGCAATCATTGCTTTGAGTGTTTTATCTGAGATAATCATAGAAATTTTATTAATGTCGCTTATATTTTTACCTGAGATTTTTGGTGAAATCAATTGATGCCAGCGACATAATCATCGACAATCTTCAAGAATTGTTCTGGGATGTTTTCTCCGGTGAGGGTTTTGTGCAGTTTTCCGGCTATGTAGACAGGGGCGATTGGTTTTTCCATTTTGCCGGGAATGGAGATGCCGATGTCGGCGTGTTTGGATTCGCCGGGTCCGTTGACGACGCAACCCATGACCGCGACTTTGAGATCTTTTTGTGTGGGGTGATTGGTGATGAGGTGTTTTTCGACTAGATCTGTTAGTTCTTGGAAAAAGTTTGAGCCTGTGCGGCCGCAGCCGGGGCAGGATGTTACTTGGGGGGCGAATTGTCTGAGGCCGAGTGATTGTAGTAATTGTTTGCAGGCTGCGACTTCTTGGGTGCGGGATTCGCCAGGTTTTGGAGTGAGGGAAATTCGAATTGTATCTCCTATTCCTTGATTGAGGAGAATGGCGAGAGCGGCTGAGCTTGAGATCAGACCTTTGGCTCCGGATCCAGCTTCTGTCAGTCCGAGGTGTAGAGGGTAGCCGGTGTTTTTGGAATGAAGAAGTTCGTAAGCGCGTACCATGTCGGGAAGTTCAGACATTTTTACGGATAAAATAATATCTGTGAGCCCTTCCTTTTCGGCTAGAGTGATGCTGCGGAGGGCGGACTCGACCATGGCGGCGATGATCACTTCGCGGTCGGAGTTGTCAGTGTTGGCGTCCATCATTTCTGTGAGGAGGTCTTGGTCGAGGGAGCCCCAGTTTATGCCGATGCGTACTGGTTTGTGGAGTTGGGCTGCGATTTTGCAGATTTTGGAGAAATTGTATTCATGTTTATCGCCAAAGCCGACATTGCCGGGATTGATGCGGTATTTGTCGAGGTCTTGGGCCATTTGGGGATAGTCTTCGAGTAAAGTGTGGCCGTTGTAGTGGAAATCCCCTACTAATGGTAGATCTTTGTAACCTGCTTCATCTAAAATTACTCGAATTTCTGGAACAGCCTCTGCTGCTTCGGGATTGTTTACCGTGATGCGCACAATTTCTGAACCGGCATCAGCCAGTTCGATGATTTGCTGAGCAGTCGCTTTGTAGTCGGCGGTGTCAGTATTGGTCATCGATTGAATGACGATGGCATTGCCACCGCCGATCTTTACGCCTTTGATGTGTACTATTTTTGTGCTCACTTTTTATGGCTTATTACTAAGACAAAATAAGCTTATTGCCAATCTTTGTAAAGTCCTGAGCGAAGTTGTCTATGCGCTCTTGGAGTTTTGCATCGATTGTAAATTCCTTTCCTGAGTGAAAGACAATTTTGGGAAAGGCGATCATTTCGAAATCGAAGATGAGCATTTTAAAGAAGTCTGTTGTGGAGAGGTAGCTTACTGGGCTGCCTGCAGCACAGAGTAGGCCGAAGAATTTGTGTTTTTCACTGTCGTGGAAACAGTTTTCTACCACGGCTTTCAGTGAGTCGTTAACAGAATAATTGTGTACAGCCATGCCGAAAACGTAATTGTCAGCGGCAGCGACTTTGTCAGTTAGAGCTTTGAAGTCTGCTGTTTTTTCTTGATAAGTAAAATTTATTTCCATTTCACGCAAATCGATAAGCTCTGAATCCGGCATTTTTGCAGCCAGGGCTTTGCAGAGCTCAAATGAGTGTGAACTTGGATTGAGCGAACTAGATATTATTAGAGTTTTCATAAATTTATCCTATCACAGAAACAAATAATTCATTCAGAGACGAAAAGTCCCCTCTTGCCAGTAGTGCGAGTAGTAGAGAAACAATGATTCCGATTGCTGCTAGAGCAATGTCTTTCATTACGAGACCAAGAGTTTTCAAATAGGGTTTGGCATTTCCGGAAAATTGGGTCAGAGCGATTTCGCGTCCAGCCAGAAGTCCCAAAAACACCCAAGTAGTAGACATTGGAAGGCTGTTCCAGTTTTTGAAAATCAAAAGCAATGTACCAAGCACGAGGTTGATGATGGTGGCAGAACGTACAACACCGACGTCTGCTTTTTCCGTAATAATCTCTTGGATTCGGCCTCCACGACGGTAAAGAATTATTCCCAATATTACGAGTAGAAAAGCTGAGACTGCGAGGATTTCCTCGAGAGTGAGTTTGGGTGGGAGAAAAACTGTGATGTTGGCCAAATCCTGCATTAGCCAAGTACTCCAGAGATAGGCAGTGGTGATCCAGAGCAAAACGCCCCAGATTTTTTCATTATATTTTTCCTTAAATAAAATTTTGTATTTCATCATTTCTGCGATCACAAACCAAATTGCCAAAGCTGAAACGAAGGCTACGAAATAACCGATGAAAGTTTTTTCTAACATTCCTCCAATAGTTTTGTTTGTAGAGAAAACTGAAAGAATGAGGAAGGTCGTACTTAC
>JAESSS010000050.1 GCA_016763975.1 Candidatus Altimarinota bacterium | reverse complement strand
TGCTACGACCACCACCCATGGTGCGGAGCGCCTGCCCCGTCCTCTCGCTCCCAAGGCTACGACTACTTGGGCACGACGCCCAGCAGTACCAACCTCACTCTATGAACCCCACCCCAAAAGGCCTCACCCTAAACATCCCACCTGTGACAAGCCTTTTTCCCATACAAAATTTCCATGCCCCGTTTGACAGAACCCACATAGATGTATAGATTCAATGCTAAAAATGTTCTTTGAAAACTTGTAAGTAACAGGCCAACTTTCTGTTTTTCACATGCTTAAAAGGAGTCCCAAAAGACTACCCGCTTCGCTCTAAGACAGAAATATTGGCTTGTTATCAGAACTAAAGATGTCGCCAGATCAGGCTGCTCTAATTACTAGAGCCTCCTCGCCTGGCGACATCCCTTAAGAAGAATAGGGTATGTAATTAATTGCTAACTTGCTTAGCACGACGGATGTCGTGTGATTGTCAGGAGTTAGAAAAGGAGAATGCGATGGTGAGACATCGCGCAGATTTCATCTGGACGCTTCTTTGCGCGCTGTTGGTCTTGGTAGTCGTACCAATGACAGCTCTCGCAGATGAGCCGATGGATGAGAAGGTTAAGACCGAGTTCGAAGACGCCGGTGGCGCGCTTCAGACGGTCGAGGCCGAGCATTCGCCATTTTCCCCCGGAGCGCTGCTCGCGTCGCAGCAGCAAACTGGGATTGTCCCCAATAAACCCCAGTCCGACCGGTCGTCGGACTACATCGCACTCGTGCCGGCAGCGACTAGCATGAGCAAGATGGACACCCCGACCCAGGTCGTCGCCGCAGATAAGGAGGGCGGCCTCCTTATTTACATGGTCGGCCCGCGGCACTTGTTCGCAGGTGCCAAAACTCCCGGCCTTCTTTCACCGGCCGATGACCCCATTGAGGGTATCATCGGCACAACCATCGCGGTAATGGCTTCCGAGCCGGATTCCGTGACGGTGGCGAAGGTGGGGGTCGTTCGCTCGTCGAATGATCCCGTGACCAAGTCCACGGGAGTGGGCAACTAGGGGGATCGAGGGTTAATAGCCTCCTTCTGGTTGTAGTTTCGTGAACAAGAGATCGGTCGGCCCGCAAAAGGACAAGCCGGCCGATTTCTTGGGATCGTTTTCTTCTAAAAGGTATTCTGATAACAAGCCTTTTTCCCATACCCGCTAAAAGAACATCGCCAGCCCAATCATTATCAAGACAAAAGTGGCGGTGCGTTTGATTGCGGCGTTACCTTTTAAGTATTGGAGATGAGTACCCACATATGCTCCGAACAAAGCTCCGACCACAACTGCCATCACCAATCCCAAATCGACATCGACGCTCCAGAGCAAATACAAAGTTTGGGGTATCCCGGTGACTAGTCCCATCACCATCATATATCCTGTTGCGGTGATACATGACATGCGACAAAAGAAGACCAAGAATAATGTCATCATGATACCAAGTCCGGAAAAAATCCCATTCAAAACTCCGGTTCCGGCAAAAAATATTGCGGAAAAAAACCACAACAAAGTAGTCATCTCAAAATCCTCGTCATCTTGCAATCCACGTCCTCCAGAAAAAAATAAATAGAAAGAAGTTATGAAAATTACTGCGCCCAACAGGGTTTTAAAAAGATTTTCATCGAATTGGTACTGCAAAAGGTATGTACCGAGCACTGTTCCGATAAAATAAAAAATTGAAAGCCACGATAGTAGTTTCATATCAAAAGTCATGCGAGTTCGATGAACCAGTGCTGCAACCAAGGTCATAATAGTTGCAGAGATTTTATTTACCGCAAACAAGCTGACATATGGACCCCCAAACAGTAACAACAACAAAGGGAACAAAATTAATGACGAACTACCCCCTACAAAGGCTCCCATCATGGTCGCTCCGAATGCGATCATGCCACCCAAGATATAAAGCAAAATTATCTCCATTATTGACGAATTGTCTTAAAAATTCATAATTATCAATCACCGACATCGCTATCATAAGCCACTATTCTAATTCTTCCAACCTTTTCACGAAACCTTCATAGCCACCACGATTATCAACGCGAATACGAGGCAAAAGCATCAAATCATGCTCTCCCAAGTCGGCTTCCCCATACTCAGTGCTCAACGCAAACGAATAGCCTTCCTCCCCAAGAATCCTCATCACACGCCGATCAAACTTGCCAGAAGGGTATACGAAGCCCCTGATGTTTACACCAAAACGTTCCTCCAAGTCATCACGACTCGATGACACTTCAAATCGAATATCAGCATCACTCAAACTCGCTAAATTTTTGTGATAGACGCTGTGCGACAAAATTTCCACTCCTGATTCCATAATTTCAAAAATTTCATCTTCATTCATGTGTCCCTCTCGTCCAATGAAGCCGGAGATCACTGCATTCGATGCTTTAAAATTATATTTCTCCAAAATTGGAAGTGCCGTCGCATAAAAATCAGATAAGCCATCATCAAAAGTTAGAACCACACTTCGCTCATCAGCATGTCCCAACAAAAAATCCCCCATCGAAATAGATGAGTAACCAGACCCTTGCAAGTACTCCATTTGCCTCTCAAAAAGTTCCGGAGAAACTGACAAGTTCCAACCCAACGGATCCCAAACCTTATCGACTTCCCGAACATAGTGATACATCAAAATCGGCACTTGATCAGAAACTTCTCCAATTTCACCCACACCCAAAACATTCGCCCCACCGCAGCCGCTCAAAAACACAAAAGCCAAAATTGATGTCAAAATTTTCATAATTCAATTACAATGCTCAACCATGGAAACAAAATCCTGCACAACTTGCAAGCACGACTTTACCGTTACAGACTCTGATAAAGAATTTTACAAAGAAATGTCCGTGCCAGTTCCCAATAAATGTGGGCAATGCCGACAAATTGATCGTTTAATTTGGAGGAACGAGCGAGTTCTCTATAAAAGAAAATCTGACGCCACTGGCAAAGATATCCTTTCAGTTTATCACCAAGATTCGCCCTTTATAGTTTATGAAGCTAAATATTGGCATAGTGACGAATGGAACGCTTTGGATTATGGACAGGATTATGATTTTGAGCGGCCATTTTTTGATCAGTTCAAAGAGTTGTTATACAAAGTTCCTCAACTCGCGCTCTCGGTCACCTCTAATCAAAACTGTGACTTTGTGAATCAATGTGGTTGGTGCAAAAACTGTTATCTCGTTTTTGAAGCAGTCGATAATCAGAATTGTCTTTATTCCAACAATATTTATGACTCTCGTTTTTCTATGGACTGTCTTACAGTTACCAACTGTGAACTTTGTTATGAGTGTATCGATTGTGAGGACAGCTATGGCCTCAAATTCTCCCAAAACAGCAAGAACTGCTCCGAATCTTGGTTTCTTAAGAGTTGTATCGGCTGCAAAAATTGTTTCGGGTGTATCAATCTTCGCAACAAGGAATACTATTTTTTAAATCAAAAATATTCCAAAGAAGAGTACGAGAAAAAAATCGATGAACTAAATCTAACAACATCTAAAGCCCTGGAACAAGCCCGGAAAAACTTCCTCGATTTCACTAAAAAATTCCCCCAAAAATATATACAAGGAACTCAAAACGAGGACTCCACAGGTGACTACATTTACAATACTCAGCGTTGTGAAGAATGTTACGACTGCAACAACATGCAAGATTGCCAACATGTCTACAATTGTCGCTTCATGAAAAAATGTTACGACATCACAGTCTTTGGTTCAGTTAAGGGTGCAGAATTTTGTTATCACAGCCACGAAATCGGGGATGGCGTTCGCAATGTTCGTTTTTCAGATCAAATTTGGATCGCTAGCTACGATATAAGTTATGCCAAACTTTGCATCCAAAACTCTCACCACCTCTTTGGCTGCGTCAGTCTGAAACACAAGTCCTACTGCATCCTCAACAAACAATACAGCGAAGACGAATACAAGGCCCTCATACCCAAAATTATCGAACATATGAAGTCTACTGGAGAGTGGGGACAGTTTTTCCCAAAAGAGCTATCTCCTTATGCTTACAACGAAACCGTCACCCATATCTACCACCCTCTTAGTAAAGAAGAGGCCATCAAAAAAGGTTACACTTGGCGCGATCCAGACGCCAAAGAATATCTCCCAGCCAGTGGAGACATCCTCGCTTGTTCACAATGCAAAAAGAACTACAAGATCCAAGACCAAGAGCAGAAACTCTACGATCGCCACAATCTACCCATTCCTCATAAATGTCACGACTGTCGCCACTCCGCCCGCTTCAAACTACGCAACCCTCGCAAACTCCACGACCGTAACTGCAACAAGTGCCAAACAGCTTTTAAAACAACACTAACAATAGACCGTCCGGAGCCAGTCTATTGCGAGAAATGCTATCTTGAAAGCGTGGAATAATTACTCCACCAAATCTAATTCTAATAATGCATCGTCTAGATTCACTTCAAACTCTCCATCAACTTCAGCCGGAACCAAATCCCCATTATCTTGGATATCATCGCTAGGAGTACACCCGGCCATCATCATCACTACAACCATTGCTAGTAAATATTTTTTCATAATGTTTTTATATTATTGAACTTTGGATACAACTTTTTTCCATTCTTTCATTACGTCTTTGATCACAGCCACTCTTTCAGCTTTTGTACGAGCATTGTTGAAATCACCTTTTGATTCAGCAATAAAATCTACAAAATCCACAACTACATCAAGATCCAAACGCCCAGCTTCATAGAACTTTTGCGCTCTCTCTTCCGCATCGTACATCCTGTATTTGATCAAATTATGAACTTTGCCAACATACTCATCTCTACAACCCGCATCCTCTCCACAAAAATCATCCACACTTACCAACTTCTGTGGCAAATCCAAAATCCTTTTCACACACTTGATTCTGTCACTTCCAGGATCTTCAGCCCAACAAGGGTAAAGAGATTTATAACGAGCCGCACAATCCGCGTCATCTCCAAGCGCAGCACATTCCTCAGGCATATATCGCACTGCAAACTCAGCCTTTAGATCATCAGCACTCTTTTGCAAACGACATCTAATTCGCGCTGGACGATCACCTAAATCATGACAGTAACTCACTGCAGCCTCGACAACAGGAGCGACTTCAGCAACAGGAGCCTCGACAACCACAGTCTCAGTCACCTCCGGCAAACTGGTCACAACAGGCTCAGCCTCAACCACAACAACCGGTTCAATCACAGCTTCAACAACAGTCTCAACCTCAACCACAACAACCGGTTCAACCTCCGCAACCACCTCAACCACAACCACAGGATCAGCATCAGCAGGAGGCAAAGCCCCACCACTTCCACTTCCAGCAGCAAAAGCAACATTGGCCACAAGTGACATAGCCATTAAAAGAATTCCAAACTTTTTCATAAATAATGAGATTAAGAAAATAACCACACAATTTTATTCAATCATCTCGGCTTTGTAAACTATTTCACCTCGACAGCCTGACTCCACTGCCGTTTCTTGGAAATACTCAAATAATCTCCTCTCATTGGATAATAAGCCCGCAACACAAAAGCATCACGATCCACATAAATCTCTAAATCATCAGCATCTTCAATATCAAAGCGAAACCTCGCCCCAACCCCAACCTTTTCACTAACATCAACTTTCACACTAAGTTTCACATTATCCTCAACAATATAAGCCAAACGTGAGAAATCAACATAGCCATCACGCACAGAGGAATTAGCCAATTCATTTTCACCATCAAACAAATATACCTTTTCCACGGCTTCAGCTCCCACCAATTTCAAACGCAAACTATTAAAAACAACGTCTTCATCCAATGCCCCCAACTCCAAATTCATCACACTAACTCCTTTTTCCCCAGCAGCAGCAAAACCATCCCCATCATTTAATCGGAAATTCACCAAAGCATCACCCTCATATACAAATTCACTATCAGCATCAGAACGGAAACTCAAACCCGGAAAAATCGCTGTAGTTTTTTCTACTACAGCTTGATCTACATCGAAACCAACCGCATTTAAGACCGAAGCATAATATTGATTCGCAACTTGGTTATAACCCAACGCTGCAAAGGACACTACTGCCATCACAAAATAAAAATACGCTCTAATAACTTTAGCGATATGCATTGATCAGATACTTTAAGAAATTTTTTGTTGAACCCAATTTAGGAAAAATCGCATCACCCATATTGTCAGCTCTTCCACTTAATTTAAGTGATTTCACATATGGATAAAGCCAATCAGAAATTTTCACATCAGCAAACACGAATTCATCACCTCTAACAGCCAAATCAGCATCGTAATAATCCATCACGATTTTGATCGCATGTTGTCGAGTCATCGCATCAAATGGGGCAAAATTATGATTTTCATTATTAATCAAACCCATATTTACCATTGTTTGCACATAAGGTTTGTACCAATGATTTTCTCGCACATCACTAAATCCACTGTCACCAATATTTTGCATTTCTATCTCATTCAATTCTACAAAAGCCCTCGCAAAATCAGCACGAGTCAGCTCTTCCTGACTAGAAAAATGTAGAATATCACTAACCGCAAAAGCTCCACTATTAGCATTGGTAACTTTCACAAAAAAGTAATAATTACCCTTTTCACTTAATGGATCTTGATCAAAATAAATAAAATGTGCGTCATATTCGTTTAATTCTTTTACCTTCCACTGATCCATTTCCAAGATCTTTTCAGAATTTGGAATCACGTTATATGAGTAGGGAAGACCATTCACAAACATTTCTCGGTATTGGTAATCTTCATCCCTGAATTTCAATTTATTACTGGCATAAACTTCATAAACCCCTTCTCCAAATCCCACCGAATAATCGATAGAAAAAACACCATTTTCAAAAAGTTCAGTCACTGCGATGTCTCTCACCGCAGACTGACCTTCAAAGATTTCTACAGTTTTGGAATTATTACTCGTATCAACTTCTCCAGCCATTTCGACCTCAAAAGTCATTGAGCCACCATTATAATCCGCATCAAAAATAACTTCATAATTATCAACTATATAGCTCTCACCCTTGTCCAAAGAAAATCCCCAATCAGTATTTCTCACAAAAACTTGTTTCTGATTTTTGCCACCGGAAAGAACCAATCTTGCATCAAAAATATCGCCTCCATAGTTTTTTAGCACCAGGGCTGCATTGTATTTGTGATAACGAAAATCAGCACTCGGTTCCTGGATTTGATTGAGAGTAACTTTTTCCAGCACCAAATCGGGCTGTTCAATTTCGGGCTGTTCCATTTTAGGAATATCTATGACAGAAATCAGCGCCGAGCTACGGACATCATAGGAATTATCATTATGAGTAAAATGCACAAAACCAAAACTCATCACCACAGTTAGTAGTGCTCCAAGGAATATTTTTTTCACATTTTTGACAGGCATTTTTTGGTTTTTGTTTTCTTTCAAATCCAATTATTCTAGCACAAATAAGCCATTTACTCAATCCCGCGCCCTCGACTGAACCTACAATATATTGTCTAATTCAATGTCACATTCTGCCATTGCATCAAAGATACGATCGAAGTTTGAATTGTGTTTATAAAAAAGCCGTTTTTCATCCCCCTCAGCCCTCCAGTCATCCGGAACCAGTGCCAAATATTCTCGGAATTTAACCTCAGCCAAAGCACATTCTCCGGCATCCACATACAATTTGCCCCAATGATAAAGAGTGGGGGAGTATAACGGCGCTAACTCCTGTGCTTTTTCAAAATACTTTTCTTCACCGGTCAGTCTTCCTTTCAAAAAATAGTAATAAGGATCTTGGAATGAAGCGAATTCTCCCGCCCTCTCCAAGGTCTCAAGTCCTCCACCTGCCCCAGCATAAAAATAAGCATAATAACTCTGCTCCGGTCTCAACAAAGTCGCAATATCATAACGTCCTTCATGAAACATCCTGTCAGCCACCACATCAAAAACAGAAATGAAGATAATCGAGCACACAGCAAAGATCCCAGTCACCCAAATCCCCACCTTTTTAAACAGTTTAGAAGCCTTGATTTTGACTGTGCCACCCGACAATAACCATGCTAAATAGACCAACAAAAATGTCATCAATATTATATCGCTCGTAACCGCGAAACCCACCATATACATCACACAAGCCGCAAAAAACGAACTCAATACAGCATAAACTTCCATCTTTCTCGACCTAAGTCCTTCCGCAAAAATTCCAAACAGAATAAACAAATATAATCCCAATCCTAACAATCCCACACTCGCCATCATCTCAACAAAAGTATTATGAGCTTTGTCAGGAGAAGACCCAATGCGCTCTAACTCCAACAATTCTTTGTCCGCAAATTTGGCGAAAGCAATCTGGAAAGTTTCCATTCCATAACCTGTAAAAATTCGTTCATCAATCATCTCAGTCGCAGACTTCCACACCGAAGTCCTAGTTTCCACTGAACGCAAAGCTTCTCCTGCAAAATCCAACCTCCCACCTCCAAATAAAAACATCCCGCCCAGCACAGCCGGCAAAAGCAAAAGCGCCACAAAAGCCTTTTTGTTCTCGTACAGTCCATAAAAGAAAGCATAAAACATCAAACCCGCGCCTAATCCTAATATCGCTCCTCGACTACCCGCCATCCAGATCCCTAAAACCGCAAGTCCAAGCAAAATCCATTTGCGCCGCCACATCAAAGGAAAGAACAAGATTACTAAATAGGATGCAAAAAAGTTCGGATGTCCAAAACTAGAAAAAACCCTACCCAAACTTGCTGCCTCCAAATCAAAACCCGAAAAACCAAGCTTCTGCCAAAACCCATAAAAAACACTGACAACAAGCCCATATCCCAGCCATTTAAAACCCTGTTCCCAATCTTCCCGTTTGCGCATCACCCCAGCCAACAACAAAAAGAACAATAAATAATTCAAAAAACTATAAATCCCCTGCATCCTAAAATACGATCCCCAAAAGCTCAACCTAGGCGCTATAGAAAACACTCCTCCCACAAATAACAAGGCCACAAAAGCCAACATCATTAATTTGACTCGTCGTTTACGAAAAATATCCAAGATCTCCAATTTCCCAACCTGCACCACCTTTCTCACCACCAAAAACAACAGTATCATCAACAAGATCCTGAACATCGCCTGCTTCGGCAATTCAAAAACATTACGAATCCCTGGCAAAAAGCTCAGCGGAACCAAAAACAAAATAGCATTCACTATATATCTCATACACTGTACAATATGGCACACTTTAGCAAACAATAAAAATGGCTCAATTCATAGTTTCTGGAGGCAAAAAACTGAAAGGTACTGTAACGGTTAGCGGGTCAAAAAACGCTGCACTACCGATCATTTGTGCATGTCTACTTTCAAAGCAAAAAATCACTCTTACAAACGTTCCCGACATCGCTGACATTCACGCCATGATCAAGATCATTCAAGGTCTTGGCGCTAAAGCAAACTTTGCAAACAACAAACTAGAAATCACTGCATCCAAACTGAAAAAAAGTTCTCTTCCGGAAGAAGCGATCTGCAAAATGCGCGCTTCTATCTTGATCCTTGGTCCGATGGTACACAGAATCAAAGACGTCAAAATGCCCTTTCCAGGAGGATGTGTACTTGGCAAACGCTCAGTCCACGCTCATACACATGCTTTCCGTGAATTAGGCTGCAAAATCGTCGACGCTACCAAAGGACTTCACATCAAAGCCGGTAAATTAAAAGGTAAAAAACTCACTCTTCCAGAACAATCAGTCACTGCTACAGAAAACGCCATTATGGTTGCTGTACTCGCAGAAGGAGACACAGAAATACGGCTTGCAGCTGCAGAACCTCACGTACAAGATCTTTGCTTCTTCCTTCGAAAATTGGGCGCAAAAATCACTGGTATCAGTACTAGTAATATCAAAATCACAGGAGTGAAATCCCTAAAAGGTGGCAGCTACAAAATCACTGGCGACTATCTCGAAGCAGGAACTTTTGCTATCGCTGCAGCAGCAACAAAGGGTGAAGTGCTGATCAAAGGAATCAATCCTGATCATCTTGATGCACTTTGGCAAAAATTCTCCGAACTGGGAGTAAATTACGAACTACATAAAAATTCAGTACAAATCAAAGCAAGTAAATCCTTCAAACCCGTCAAATTACGAACAGCCATCTATCCAAGTTTTCCAACCGATCTCCAAGCACCATTCACAGTCCTCCTCACCCAAGCCAAAGGTATCTCCAAAGTATTCGAAACTCTTTTCGAAGGCCGCTTGAATTACCTTTTTGAATTGGAAATGATGGGAGCACAGGTCGAACTCCTCAATCCACATCAAGCAATCGTCATTGGCCCAAGCAAACTACGAGGCATGCCCATTTCCAGCTACGACATCCGCGCCGGCGCGGCCATGGTCATCGCTGCACTCGTCGCCGAGGGTGAAACTGAAATTTCCAACATCAACTACATCGATCGTGGTTACGAAAATCTTCACCTCAAACTTCAATCTATCGGTGCCGATATCCATCGCCTCAATAACTAAACTCAATTCGCCCTTCCAGATCATTTCTCCTCACTTCGCGCACTCCAAACCTTTCAAAGTTGCGTAAAGTTTCGGCATGTGGATGTCCAAATTTATTATCTTTGCCACTTTGGATTACCACAATTTCCGGCCTCACCTTAGACAGCATAAAGGGTGTTGAGGAAGTACGGCTACCATGATGCCCCGCCTTAAAAATATCCGCTTTTAAATCCAATCCTCCCAATTCCAACTCTCCTTCCTCCTCCAAATCTCCCGTCAGCAAAATCCTCACATCCCCATATTCCACCATCATCGATATAGATGAATTATTAATATTCGCATAATCCTGTCCCACCACACTTTCAAAGGGATACAAAATATCAAAACTAACACTGCCAAAAACAAAATCACTATCCGCATTCGCCAGAATAACCTCCTCATCATCCAATTCCCCCAAAAACTCTTCATAATGACTGCCACCATAGCTCGCACCAGTCATTAATACCTTATCAACCTGATATCGCTCCAAAACCTCTATCAGCCCATCCATATGATCAGCATGAGGATGACTGAGGACAATCATATCAATAGTCTTATCAAAAAACGGCATCACCTCAGCCAGCTCGTTCATCACCTCTCCTGCCGGCCCACCATCCACCAAGATCTGATGCCCCTCGGGAGTAACAATCAAAACACTATCTCCCTGCCCAATATCCAAAAAATAGATATGAAAACGTCCATCAGGCATCTGCCACAAAAGTCCAAATAACAGCAGAAATTGGACAAAAATAAAGAGGACAATTTTTTTCATGTCCTCCTTATAACAAACTAGTTTAAAATTTTTCTAAAATCTCTCTTAATTACCTTGTGCCCAAGAAATATTTTCGACATCGTCATGTACAAAAAGTCCAGTAGCAGTTTCCTCAAGAAGATAGCCGAACACCTTTGTACCATCTACCTTAGCAGTCACCACTACATTATTGCCCTCAGTTTTTAGTTCAATCTCTCCATCAAAACCAAGCAATTCATGGAATTGCTCTTCAACAGTAGCACTATCCCAGCCAGTTCTTTGACTCAAGGCTATCATAGCGTTGCTCGCATCTTGCGGCCCTTCTGGTAATGAATAAAAATTTTCCATAATATTATTTTTAAGTATTAATTTTTGTATTTCTACGCCTTCTAGAAACTCTTCCACCAATCAATGAGAACATCGCCAATCCAATAAGTCCTGGACCAGTTTCACTCAATAGAACTTTGCTAATTACACCTTCACTTTCGTTGCCGGCAGCATCTTCTTGAGTAACTTTGAACCAATGTTCACCAACCGATAAACCGCTTACATCATAAGTAGTTACTTCGGGAGCCAAGCTCGCTTCTTGGTCATAAACACTACCATCTACACTTTTATAGATGTTTTGAGCGACAGTATCTCCAACATTTTCACTTGGAATTATCCAAGATAATTTCACTATATAGTTTCCAGCGTCGAACAGTTTTTGAGCTAAAAAGTTAGCTACATCACTAGGAGCAACAAGATCTGGTTCATCAACAATGACGCCTACAACACTTTCGAAGTTATAAATCTCATCATTTTCAATTACATTTGTCACAGCTAGGTTCAAAACTCCAGCCTTTTGTTCTCCAGTTGTAATCATCGCAGAAGCATCCTCCACTCCATCAGAGTTCGGACTTAGCTCTACTCCAAGTACATCTAGTTGAGAACCATCAATGTTTTGAATCGCAAAGTCCTCAGAAGGATCAATGCTCAATACAATTCCTTGATCAAAATTTACGATAACGTGTGTTGAATCAACACCTTCCACACTAGTTACAACTGGACCACTAAGCACTTCCTCAGACTTCTCTGCAGAAGTTCCAAGAGACTCAGCTGTATCAGAAGTCCCGGAAATCATTGGATTTCCAGCCTTGTCTTCGATATCTATTCCAACCGTCAAAGTATAGTTAACTCCTTCGATTTGTTCATTAGTTGTTAGAATTACAGTTTTATTCATTTCATCATCTTCATCAAATTCAGCCGCACTTACAACAAGTGCCTCAAAGTTTTCGTCTTCAATAGCAAATGCTTCCTGTGCATCTTCAGCTGGCATCACAACTTCTTCAGAAAAAGTAATTTTTACCTCAAATTTGTTCAAAGCCTCAGCTTCGCTTACTTGAGGAGAATCATTGTCTTCAGCATCTCCAAGCTCATCGCTAGGAATAGCTGATTCTTCATTAGACCAAGCAGAACTTTCATTTCCTGCCAAATCATATGCAATCACTGAAAAGTAATAAATTTCATCATTTTCCAGTCCACTTACAGTAAAATTCAATACATCTCCTACATCTTCAGTACTATCATAAGTTTCACCCTTCTGTTCTACTCGTGTTTTGCCATAGTGAACTTGATAACCATCCACAGCAACATTATCTGTCGCAGCATCCCATGTGAGATCAATAGCTCCATTTAAGGGAGTAGTAGCCAGGTTTTCTACCTTAGTAGGGGATTCATCATCCACAACATCCTCCGCTGCAAAGGCAGTGAAAGAAAGGCTTAGAAGTGCAAAAAGAGCAACAATTGTACTGAACTTTTTCATCTTTTTTTGTTTTAGTTTTTGTTTTTAACTCCAGTCATTATAACAGATTTGGGTCTAAAAAGAAAGGCCTCAAACCCTAAATCTAGTAATCCTCACCTTTTCTAGAGTTTTCTTTTTCATTTTTAGAATCTCTACTTTTCCTTGTGGGAACTTAATTATTTCCCCTTCTCTAGGGAATCTATGGATGTGTTCCAAGACCATAGTTGAGATAGAATCTCGATCATTATTACCAAATTTCACTTTAAAGAAATCATTAACGTCCTCAACCAAAGCATCTCCTTTAGCAAGCAAGGTATTTTTATCAACAATTTCTAGCGATTTCTCCTCTACATCAGTTTCATCAACAATTTCACCAACAATTTCCTCTAATAGATCCTCCAAAGTCACTAAACCGGCAGTACCTCCATATTCATCGATCACAATGGCAATATGCACATGTCTTCGTTGTAACTCTCTAAATAACTTATTAATCTTCTTGGAAAAGGGCACCTCCAGAGGAATATTCAGTTCCATATCTTTCAATTTTTTTGAGCTGGATTCCTCTACTGAATAGACCAATAAATTTTTAATTGAAATAACTCCCACAATATTATCTAGATTCTCTTTATATACGGGTAGGCGCGTATGTGAATGTTTAATTGCATATGCAATGGCTTCTTTTAAAGTTAATTCTTCATCCAAAGCATCAATCGTCACACGTGGAGTCATCACTTCTTCTACCTTGATATCATTAAATTCCAGTACATTTTCAATGAATTCCTGCTCTTGTTTCTCAATTGAACCTTCCTCAGTACCAATCTTCAGCATCGCCACCAATTCTCCTTCAGTCACAGTGTATCCAGACTTCGAGCCGGTCCACTTCTGTGTCAATTTTACAATTTTTACGAAAAACCATATGAAAGGGAAAAGTATCACCTGCAAGCCATAAATTGGCTTAGCCATAAACAGTGAAAGCCCCGAGGAATGTTCGTGTGCAAATGATTTCGGCACAATTTCACCAAAGATTAGGATGAAAAATGTCATCACACCTGTCGCAATCCCCACACCACCGGAACCAAAGATTTCAGTAAAAAGAATCGCAGCATAAGCCGAAGCACCGATATTCACGATATTATTACCGATCAAAATCGTCACTAAGAGTTTATGCGGTTTAGACTTCAGTTTCTTCAATAATTGAGCTCCACTAACCTTTTTGGAACACATCGAACTCACCTTGGATTGGGTCACAGACATCAGCGCAGTTTCACTAGAAGAGAATACTGCTGACAGTATGACGAGAAAAGCTAAGAATAAGAAGCGCGAGGCCATATTTTTATTAGATAACTATATTACATTATACCCGATTTTTCGCTTCTCTAAAAGGTTCTTTTTCGCTATCATGCGCACATGAAATTGAAAATAGATCCTCAAGTTTTTGATCAGCATCCCGGATTAAAAGTTGCGGTTATTCTGATTAAAGGACTGGATAATTCACGACGCAATTCTAATGTTGAAAGTCTTTTGCGTGGTGTTTGTGCACAGCAGGATCGAAAATTTACAGGCATAGAACTCGATCACATTCCAGAAGTTGCAGTTTGGCATCAAGCTTATGGAAGATTTGGTATCAATCCCAATAAATACGCTCCCTCTATTGCTGCATATATCAAACGTGTCACTAATGGGGGACAATTACCACATACTAATGCACTCGTAGATCTTTATCATTATTTTTCGCTTAAGATGCTTATTCCTGTGTCCGGAGTAGATTTAGATTGGATATGTGGAGATTTGCAACTGACTTTTGCCAAAGGTGGTGAGCCATTTCGCGCTATTAGATCAATCAAAGTTGTCGAAGCTCAGGAAGGGGAATTATCTTACAAAGATGATGGGGGAATTACTTCTAGATATTGGAATTACCGTGAATGTGAACGTACTAAATTGACTGAAAAAACTCAAAACGCTGCAATTATTGTTGAAGACCTTACCGGTATGCACATGGACGAATTCGGTGAGAAGGTTCGTGAAATCCAAAATGCTTTGATTAAGTACATTGGTGGCCAAATAGAACCCTACGTATTGAACGAAGAACACAATGAACTAGAAATGGGTATCCAAGGACGTACACACGCCGACGATTCAAAGGTTCCACAACAAGAAAAAGCACATTTCATCCAACAACAAAAAGCACATGAAGAATCTATCTCTTGAGTTAGACAATACTTTCCTCAAAAAAAACTTCAGGACAGAGTACAGAAAGCGCTAGCAGAAGCATTCCCACAAGCTGACTGCAAAATTAAAATTGAATACCCGGCTCAGTCCGCCCATGGAGATTACGCCTGCAACCTTGCCATGCAACTGACCAAACAATTGGGCCTCCCGCCTCGTGAAATCGCTGAAAAAGTCGTGGCCACAATCGACAAAACGGATCTCATCGACCACATAGATATCGCCGGCCCCGGTTTCATCAACTTCTTCATTTCGCAGGAACAGCTTTTACTGCAACTGGACGAAGCTCTCAAAACCCCAAAACTTGGATCCAAAAAAATCATCGTCGAATACAGCCAACCCAACATCGCCAAACCTCTCGGCGTACATCACCTACTTTCTACAATCATCGGCCAAAGCCTTTATGACATATTCAAATACCTCGGATTCGACGCTACCAGCATCAACTATATCGGAGATTGGGGTACTCAATTCGGCAAACTAATTTATGCTTACAAACAGTGGGGTGACAAAGCTATAGTCGAAAAAGATCCAATCTCAGAACTGCTAAAACTTTACGTTAAGTTCCACGAAGAAGCCGAAAAAAACCCAGAATTAGACGATGAAGGACGACGTGAATTCAAGATTTTTGAGGAAGGGGACTCGGAGAATCGTGAACTATGGAAATGGTTTGTGGAGGAAAGTTTAAAAGAAATCCAAAAAACCTACGACAAATTAGGAGGCATTCATTTTGACTACACACAAGGTGAGAGTTTTTACGAAAAAGCGACAACTCCAATGCTTGAGCACGGCAAAAAACTTGGAATTTTTGAAGAAGGCGAAAAGGGCGCATTCGTCGTGCAATACGATGACGAAAACATGGCTCCATTCGTAGTTCAGAAAAAAGACGGCACTACTCTCTACTCAACCCGCGACTTCTGCGCACTGAAACACCGTATCGAAGAATACAAAGCCGATCACATTCTCTATGTGGTTGATATCGCGCAAACTTTGCACTTCAAACAGTTATTCGAAGGGGCTTCACGCTTTCCTTGGTACGACGATCAAGCTACGCACGTTTGGTTCGGACGTATGCATTTAAAAGATGGCAAAGCCAGCACTAGAAAAGGGAATGTGATTTTGTTGAATGAAGTTTTGGATGAGGCAGTATCCAGAGCGATGAAGATTGTTGAAGAAAAAAGCCCTGACCTAAAAGACAAAGAAAACGTCGCTCGAGTTCTCGGCATCGGCGCTATCAAATACAATGTTATCTCCCAAAACCGTACTACCGACATCACTTTTGATTGGGACCGAATGCTTTCGTTTGAGGGTAATTCCGCTCCATACCTACAATATACATATGCACGTGGTCGCAGCATTTTGCGTCGCGGCAAGATGGAAGGGGACAGCATCGCTGACCCGGAAGATGCTGCCGAAAAAATACGCCAACTCTTGGCCTTTATCCCAAAATTCCGTGAACGTCTCACCGACGCAGCAAAAGAATACAAACCAAACATTCTAGCGAATTATATTTTCGAACTAGCCCAAAAGTTCAACTCTTTTTACAACTCTGTGCCTGTATTAAAAGCCAGCAGCGATGATGCCCGTGCCCAACGTCTCAAAATAATTGGAACCACCACCCAGGTCCTCAAAAACGGTTTGGCCCTACTTGGTGTTGAAGTTGTCGAGGAGATGTAGTAGATTTACTCCGCTTTTATATGAGCGCAATGTGGAGAGATGGCTGAGCGGTCGAAAGCGATAGTCTTGAAAACTATTGTAGGGCAACCTACCCAGGGTTCGAATCCCTGTCTCTCCGCCAGTAGAATCGCCAGAGGCGATTCCCTTTTTAAGGCTGAAACACCTCAAACGCTACACAGCAAAGCCTGCGAAAGACGAGCAGTTTTCCCTTCAAACTGATAGAATCACAACATGAGAGATCAAATACATTGCGTTATATGCGATTATTCCCCTGTTAAAACACGACCAATGGGGGCATTAAATGGTCGTATTAAAGTTGAATGTCCCAGATGTGGCAAATATGATGCTTCAGATATGTTTCTAAATTTTGAGTTGGCTGCAGAATATAGGTCGAAACGACACATACTAAGCGCAATTCTAAGAGAAAGATCTGAAAAGGGTTTGGATGTATTTATAGTGAATAGACAGCAAACGGCTGACGCAACCCCAAACTTCTTCACACTCGAAGATCTTTTGAGCAAAACTGACATACCGGTTTCACCGGAGGAGAAAGCTTTGAAACTGTTACAACACATGAGAAAAGCAACAGGGGATGAATTTGGTAAACGCTTTAGTTACAACAACGCAAACCACTATCCTCTAGCGTACGCTCGCAGTGAAAAAGAATTTGGAAGACTTATAACTCTTCTTGCAAAACTTGGATACATTGAGGAGCTAGAGGCAGGATGGAATTCCTCTCTAACAGTAGAGGGATGGAAGAAAACTGATGAGATTAAAAAACAAAACCCAGATTCTAACCAAGGGTTTGTTGCAATGTGGTTCAGTGGATATAAGACAGAAGTTGATCACCCCAAACATGAAACCATTACAAAAGCTGATAGAGACACTTGTTATCAAGCTATTAGCTCTGCATTTAAGGAAACACCGTTTAAACCACTACGAATCGACAACAAAGAGCACAATAACAAAATTTGTGACGAAATAATTTTGGGTATTAACCAAAGTAAGTTTTTAATCGCTGACGTTACTGGTAATCGTGGGGGTGTATATTTTGAGGCAGGCTTTGCGAAATCGCTTGGAATGGAAGTAATTTGGCTTTGCAAAAAAGGATTTGCAAAAGACGATATGCATTTCGATACAAACCACTACAATCATATCGTTTATGATGACTACGAAGAGCTTACAAAACGGCTAAGTATGCGAATCTTGGCAACTGTGACATAGTCCCTGATCCACATTTAGCGAAAACTTAAAGCCCTGCTTTGCAAACCAAGTTCAGAGTAAAGACTTGTATAAAGGTTTATTTCATCTCGGGAAACATGTTGTTCTAATAGACCACGTATTTCTTGAATCACCTTTACTGGATCAATCAATTTGCATCCTTCTGGTAACCAACTAAAATCATTCCCTGTAAAATGTTTAATATCTGCTTCGCCCCACAACGCTTGGTTCAGTTCGGTAAATCTCAACCAACTCCATGAAAATTTGATCGGTAAGTTTAGAGAATCAGGATCACTAACTTTAAGTTTTTCTCTCCAGAATACTTGAACTGCTTCTGCAATCTGTTCCCTAGCAGCCACAACCACGGCCCACAGCAAACGATCCACGGAAAGATCACCACTATAAGGAGCTATTGGCCCCCTTTCCGAGGAGCTATAGATAGGCCGGCATTCCACTTGCCCAACTCTATACCTGAAGAAATCGCCACTTTGGTAGTATGGAATACTCGAAGTACCGCTAGAACGATTCATACCCCAAATTTCATTGCTATGATCCCCAGAGATAGTGGGGGCTTCACTCGCCAGTATTAGATATCTGGAAAGCTCGGGGAATTCCCTGTGTTTACCTCCAAAATTTTCTGGCATTCCAGGTATTGGCTCACCAGGCTCCACTAGACTCCAATCTTGGGCAGTTAGCTCGTTTGTCATTTTATTGGCTAAGGCTAAGTACGGATTATGGCGTATTGCACCGCCCTTGTCAAGGAAGTGTAAATCACCCAATAGCTTGGCAACAAAGATTGTCAGTAATAATGACCATGGAACTAAATTAAAGGAACTTTAACTTAACAAAAACCTTTCTCGCAAAAACTCTGAATTCACTATTATGACTCTCGATGAGAGTTCTAACGTCGTCCACGACTCTCCGCCATTTAAGACGAATCCGCTCAAGATGAGCACTTTCGCCGCTTTCTGTTACTCTTTCTTATGGTTCTAAGCTGAGGTATCTCTTTTCAAGCTGTTTGACGTTGGCAATCATTTTCTCTTGTATAAGTATAACTTCTGTTTGACTGTGGCCATGAGGGGGCCATAGTACGGTTCTGAATCTTCATAAAACAAATCTTTTTTCGGGACTAGGTAGGGCAGTTTGTCTGATTTTTTAAAAACTTTTGGAGCTTGGTATTTTTCTTCGCTGCCTAGTCTGTTAAGGAAATCTATCATTTCTTTGTTCCTTTTTTTCTTAACTTCTTGAATAAAGTTTATGTCTGAAATTAGGAAGTAGTCAGTTGGTATTTCTAGTCCTATCTGCTTCAGTGACATGGAGTATGCCGGGAATTCTGGTGTAGCAGGGTAGCTTACCTTATCTTTCCAATTCGCAAAAAAAGTGATCATGGGTGTATCGGAGTAGAGATCAGGAAGATTCTTTTCCGCGTATTCGGTGAATTGGTCAGTGACAAATTCTTGTCTGATTAGATCTAAGTGGTTGTATAGAAATAGTAAATTATATATAAAAAATAAAGATATGGTGATGCCACCAATGAGTTTTTTCTTTTGAATTAGCCGATCAAGCATTAGTGCGGTAACAATTGTTAATATAGGCAATAGAGGTAGTAAGTAGTGTTCTGAAATGCGTCCTGGGCTAGCCATCACTAAAGAAACAAAACTTACAATAACGAAGATTAGAATAATTCGGATTTCAAGTTTTTTTCGATGTTTCCAAAATAGGTAAAATGGAGCAATAAAGAAAGATAAGCTAAGTAAAATTCCAGCTGAATAAAGAAGTATATTAGTAAAAATGAAGATGATTTGAGGAATCTGAGGTGAATTTACAGAATAGGATTGGTGTTGGAATTGTTGCATAATAGCAGCAATAACCTCTTGTGGCTCAAATAAGAGCGAGGGCATTCCAATCACTAATCCGATCAAAAACACAACGGCCATTTTGCTTGTTAAGCTAATAAACTCTTTCACCTTAGCTTTTCGGTTCAAAACTATGAAGGCGTAGAGTATTGAAACCCCTGCGATTACGCCTGTAAGCTTCACTGCTGTTGCAAGTCCACACACCAAGGATGAATATATTAGTAGTTTGTTTCCCTTTTTTTGGGTGGAGCTGGACGCTTTGATAGCAAAGAAAAGGCTTAAGGTTGTTAGGAAGGTTAAAGGGATATCAGGTATGAATACCTTAGCTAAATGTACTTCCATAGCAATGATCGAATATGTTGCAGCAGCAATTAGACCTATAGATTTTCTTTTAAACAATATATTGGATAAAAGGTATATTAGTAGGATAGTGGCAACTGAAAACAAGATTGTAATAGTCCGGGCGAATAAGAGATTGTAGTGGAAGATTTTACTTTCTGTAAGCGTATGGGCTGGAGGAAAGTAAAGACTTTTGATATTGGTCTTTTCAAATATATCGTTTAATAGCCCGATAAAAGAATAATATCCAGGTCCCTTGATGAGTGCCCACCGACCCGGCTCTAATTCTCCTTCAAGAGGTTTGATATTGAATGCGCTGCTGTAAGAATAAGGTTCATCAGGGATTTGTGAATAATAGCTTACTTCTTCTCGTAAACCCCAATCTAAGTCAAATATCCGAATAGTAAATGCACTAAGTAGAATAATTATTAAAAGAATTAAGTGTATTTTCTTTTTCATAACTCTTCTTAAGTTTACTTAGGGATAGTAGCCAAGGGGATCATAACATGACAGCACAAATAAATCCTAGCTCCACGAATCCAAACAATCAAATGCAGTCATAACTGCTGTCGGTTGGAAATTAAGCTTCTTCATAAGCTCTTTGTATTGATGAATATCCTCTGGCCTTCCCCACCTTTCTGGACAAACCAAACAAGTTTTATATTTTTGCAAAACGCTAACAATCTCGCTGTCCAACGGTAGTTTTGTATTAGTATCAATCCAAATCCAATCAAATTTATCCTCAAAAACTTTTACATTTTCAATTGGCTCTTTCTCTGAATACCTCAAAGCAATATTCCTAAATCCTTCCTGGGCAGACCTAAATATATATGGGAATTCTACATCCAACAAAAAGTAATTTTCCACACCATTCTTCTTAACAATCTCAATAACTTTATCCTCAATGCCTGACTCCTTAATATTCAAAACTAATAAGCTATGTTTATAAAAACCCATATATTCCTCAAAATCATCACCCCCCTCAAAAGCCTCATGATTCAAAATAATCCTCCCATTTTCAGCCCTTAAATCAACCTCCACACCAAACTCTTCAGGAATTTTCTTCAACTCATCAATTCTATTAACTCTATGCACAACTTTAATCATCTTTTTGAGGTTAAATGACTTTTTAAAGCAAAAATATACCTAATCGTTCGCAAAATTGTCCTGAGCCTAGAACTAAAACTAAAAGCCCACTTTGATTCACCATAAATCCTATCTTTAAAATATACTGGCAGCGACAGTACTTCATACCCCTCCTTTTTTGCCAAATAAAGCCAATATAAATCCAAAGAAAAATCATCTGGAGCATTAAGCATTTTCTCATAGAATTCCTTCGGGAAAATCTTGGGCTGAGCGTTAACATCAAAAAGCATCTTTCTTAAAACAATAGAAGCAATCACAGACATTCCAAAAGTAAATAAAGTTTCACCCAATTTCCGCTTAATTCTTTTTCCCTTCAACACTGAATTGCTCTTATTCTTTATAAGCTTATAGCCTTTCAATACATCCCCAGGGTCAGTTTGCATATCAGCATGAGTCCAAGCCAAAAATTTCCCTTTAGCTTGTTTCAAACCACTTAAAATCCCATGGCCATAACCAACATTTTTCTTAACTTCAACTAACCTAACAAAGCTATATTTAGATTTTCTCAACTCCCTATCAAAAACATCACTAGAATTATCGGTAGAACCATTATTCACCAAAATCAACTCAACATTTTCTTCCATCACATCAGCAAACCTCTTTAAAATAAGTGGGATATTCTGCTCTTCATTGTAGCAAGGAACAACAATTGATAAATCCATATTATTTAGTTAATTGAAAATATTCTTTCCAATATTGATATGTTTTCAAATCATTGGGCGTACCCCAGCAAATATACTTATCTATTTCAAAAACTTTAACTCTTTTTCCAGCAGCCACAAACTCATCAAAAACCTTATCGACATAAAATTCATTATTAATCCTCAAGTCCTTATCAATCATAGACTCAACCATCTCCACAAAATCCCCAGCCCTCCTAAACCAAAAAGAGCCTACAACAGCATGGTCATTAACAGGATCATCAGAAATGGGAACTTTCACGGACATTCCACTCACATTTTCATCATCATCTACATTAATCCAGCCATACATTTTTGGATTCCTCTCCACAGTAACATTATTTCTAAAGCTAAAAATCAAAGAATCTATTCTCTCATCATCGATTAAATCACCAAGTTTATCCATCTCATAAATCATCCCATTATCACAAGCACCTATCACCAAAGAATCATCCAAATCAAAATAGTCCTTTGCCAATAAACAAGTACTAGCCTGCCCCTCAGTCAAATAATCTATATCAATAATAACAACTCCCGGAAATTCTTTCTCCAAAGTCTCCCTCAAAGGATAGTCACGCAAATGCTCGGTTCTACAAACGAAAATCCATCTATCACATTCTGGCAAACTCTTTGCAGCTCTAATAATCATAGGTTGACCAGAAACATCAATCAAAGGTTTTGGATCCTTATATCCTTCATTCACAAAACGGGAGCCAATACCTGCCATTGGAATTAAATTAACCCGCATATTGATGTTTCTTAAAAATTTCAGACCAATATTGATACTCTTTCAAATCTCTCGGAGTACCCCATTGGCAAAAATACTCTACAGGATAAACAGCATTCTTCAATCCATCCTCAATCATAAGACTATAGGGCAAACTAGCATAAAATTCTCCATTAACACTAATCCCTTCATCCATAATACGCATGCCATATTTTTTTAAAATCCTACCAGAACCGAAGTAATAGGTCCCCGAAGATTGAAAAGTATCCATCTTGTTAGGAGTAAAAGAATGTTTCTCCTTAATTTCCAACAAATTTAAATCCTCATCTGTCCGACACCCTGCATAAAAATCATCACCCAACAAATGTGGATGAAAACCTTTGTAACAAATAACTGCGCCGTCTAATTCTCTTTCAGCAACAAAAACCTTGAAATCCTGATAATCCCAATACTGATTAAAATCACAATAATTCACCAAAGTAGGTTTATCATCATCAATCAATCCACTAGCCAAAATTATGTCATAAATGGGGCCCTTAGGCGCATGACTTGGCACCACAAAAACCTTTGCCTTAGCCACTAAACTCTTCACATACTCATCAATCTGAAATTCATCAATATGTTTTTCATTACAAATAAAAAGAAACTCATCATCACTACCAAACAAGTTAACAACATGATCAATGATAGGCTTCCCATCAACTTCTATCAAAGGCTTAGGTTTATCATAACCAGCCTCCAAAAATCGTGTACCCATCCCTGACATTGGAATAATAACTTGCATAAATATAATTAAACCCTACTACGACGATACTTCTCCATAGTCATATTAGTAATATAATTCTCATCATTTTTATCCAAAAAATTCACTTCTCCAAAAGCTTCAACCGAACTTATAACAAATAATTGGGTGAATAGCAATTCATGCATAGCCTGAGCTTTACGCCTATTAGCACGATAATAAACCCCCTCACCCTTAACACAAAATATCAATTTATCGCAGCTTCCCTTCAATTCTTCCAAAGAATCACAAAAAGCAATCTTACCTAAACAATAAACAACGAAATCCGGAAAAATAGATCTAGAAAGATTCTTCTTTAACCAAGCATCATCAAATTGAAAAAACAGTTTATTTCTAGAAAAATAAAGATCTTCCTCTACTGTCTCCAAATCATCCATCTCAATCCTCAGATTTAAATCACTCGCTGCAATATCATTAATCTCTTTACTCAAACCCAACACCGCCCCAAGACTATCTCCAGAAACTATCAAGCCATGATTCGCCAAAAAAATGACATTCAAATCACGAACATTTAAGTTTAAATCAGCAATTGCAATCCCCAAATTGTAACCAGGATTCACATAATCAACCCAATGTAGACCGTCAAACTTCCTCGCAAAAACATTTCTAGTTCTGTCTTCCCCCCCCTTACTACAAAGTAAAACATTTAAGTATATAGCATGTGTATGAACTACATATTTACCTAAAAAAGCGTGCATAGAAGTCTCCATAGAGGGCTTACTCATGCCATTAGCTAAAGTATGAATAAAAGCATTCGTCTCATCCTCCAAATCATGATCATTAGCTTTGAAAACGAAACCACCACAAAAGTGCTCAACAATCTTTCCATAATCCAAAACAGTAAAACCTTTTTCCTCATTTAAATCAGACAACAAAGAGCCCGAAGCCTTAATCCACATTCTACCATCGTCACACTTCACAGAAGTATTACCTCCAGCCCCTTGCACCAACTCAAAAGAACTGGCAACATCCCTAGAAATTTGAAGCAAATTTTTAATCATCTAACTTTGATTTTTCACTTAAATAATACAAGGTAAACAGCTGCAAAATACCAGAATAGTCCGAATCGAAATCTAAATTTTCGTGATGCAATAAATCAGCAAAATTTGGAACTAACTTGTAAGCAGCGATAACCAATTCCTCAGGTTTAATTTTTCCAATGAAGGTAATCGACTGCCGCTTCAAATCATCAGACATGCCATGATCAACTTTCAAAGCATCTACCTCCAACAGAATATCCAAAAAATTCTCCAAATCAATAGAATTGCTACAACACAAATTCAAAGCAAAAACACCATCCTCCTTAAAATACTTAATCAAAATATCAGCAACCTCCCGCTGAGGTCTTATATATTTATCAGAGTCTGATTTTCTCTTATTAATTTGATCCAAAACCTGTTTCTTCCCATAGCCCCTCTTTTTCCTATCTCTATCGATTTTCCACTCCTTCCTCAATTCCTCATCAGTATCCATGAAAATTTTAATATCAAAAATTTTCCTCATATGCTCAATATACAAAGCATGCAATCCCACAAACAAAATAAACTTACTAGGTGCCATTTTCAATGGATTAGTAAACTTACCAGTATCATGATCATAGGTCACCCTGTGAATCTGATTGCCACTCCTTAAAGCAATCGCATGACGCAAATCTTTGTGCAAATTATTACTCTTAGGATTTAAATGGGTGAAAACCTTCCAATTCTCATCACCCCTAGCCCACTTATGCACATCATCTCCATTAACTGTAATAGAATTCTTTTTACCAAAAAGCTTGGTCAATGATTTCTCCAGAGTTGTTTTACCCGCACCAGAATCACCCCCAACACCAATAAGTATGGGTTTATCCTTCAATCTATATTGATCATTATTTTGAATTCCAATTTGATAACTCCACAAAATATTCATAAACATAGAAATCTCTAAGCCCGTAAAAATTAAGTTAGACCAAAGCCCACTATCCAAAAATGGCAAATGTACTAAATTTATAAAATAGAGCAGATAAAAGGCATTTAAAAGCCATAAATTCCAAGTATGCCTATCCCCAAATTTCACATAAAAATAAACCAAAAATGGCACAGACCAATAAAACCACCCCGGCATAGGTGGAACCAATAAAACTAAAATTGAAAATGCCAAACCAATAATCAATATAAATAAATCCTGACCTATCCTTTTGCATGCACTAAAGCGCAAAAACACAAACAAATAAACAGCCGGAGCCAAAAATAGTTTGTTATCATTAAAACCATATGAAAAACTCAGATAAAACAACTTTCCCTGTTCAGCAGATTTAAACACCATTTCCTGAAACCCGTTAGAACCAAAATAAGAAAAATTCACCAAAATCCAAACCACAACTAAAGTTAAAACCAAATACAGAATCCTTCTAAGTTTAAGCTTATTCACCAAAAAATAAATCACATAGAAGGGGAGAACTGCAATCAAATGGATTTTTGTAGCTAATCCTAGAGCCAAAAACAAAAAAGACCTCCAATAAAACTTCTTAAACAAATAGACCAAAGAAACGAAAAGAAAAGCAGTGGGGATAACATCCAATTGCGCATGAAAATAATTAATGTAAATCAATATCGGAGAAGCCCAATAAAGCCATATAATTTTGTTTTTACTAGCAGGAAGCCAGAGACATAAAGACAAATAAATCAAAATGTCTGCCAAAATCACAGGAATCCTAGTCACAAAAAGATCCAAGTTGAAATTTGCAGACAAATCCACAAACCAACTAAATACCAAACGAGGAATAGTTAAAATCCATAACATCCCAGCAGGATAAGGAAAAGCTGTTAAATCAGATTTCTCGTAAAAATATTCATAAGGATCCTTAAAGCCTGAATCCAAAAAATAATCCAAAAAAGGAAGAAAACCATCAACAAAAAAACCAGACGCAAAAAAGAAGCAAAAAACAATCTTTAAAGCCAAAATAGTCAAAAACTTCCAGTCTTTCAAGAAGATATGGCTAGGCAGATACCTGTTTAAAAAAGCATTTAGGCTCATAGAATATTTTTCAATCTAAAAACTAAGAACTTACAACCAAGAAAATTCATTATAGTAGACAAACCGATAGACCAAATATTAGCTAAGTTAGGATCAAAAGCCAAGTTTTCCACCAAAAAGGAAAGAAAAGCCAAACTCGCAACTAAAGAAACCATATAAACGAAAAAGTATGAAGTAAATTCTCTAGTTTTGTGTTCAGATTCACTCTCAAAAGTCCAATTTCTGTTAAAAAAGTAGCCGAAAACCAAACCAACCATATAGCCCAAACCTGAAGAAGCCAGATAATCAACAGCAAAAAAGTTTAACAAAACATAAAAGAACCCATAATTAATAACCGTACTAATTGCACCAACTATGAGGAATTTACCTGATTGTATAGCTAAAACTTGTTTCATTTGATTTCTAGAATTTCAGCCTGTAGTTTAACAAACAGTAAAATATTAATCGAGCTGTACTTTAAAATCTGACACAAAATGCAAAAAACCGCTATCTTTACAGATGCAGACGGCACACTTTTTTTTCACGAAGCAGTGCACGGGATATCCTGCATGAATAGCAAAAATGGAATTGTAAATCAAAGAAATTCCGATAAAGATTTCACTATAATAGATGTATCCACATCCTTATACAAAGCTTACTTTGATCAAGAAACAAAAAAAAGATTAGAAGAGCTTTCAAAAAAAGTAGACATATATTTAGTAACTGGTGCGAGAGAATCTACACTAAGGAAACGTCTGCATGCACTAACTTTTATCAAAGGAGCAATATTAGAAAACGGTGGATTAATACTTGACGAAAACTTACAAAAAGACGAATCCTGGGCAAAATCACTGGAATCAGAATCCAAAATCCTAAAATTTTTTATTGCAAGACTAGAAGAAAAAGGCTTCGTATTAGACAATCAAGGCCGCTACAACATGGCTCGCATACGAGAAGATGATAACGCATTTTTCAAAGACAAAGACTTCGAAGAGTTTTACGAATCTCTAAAAATCCCTAAAGGATTGAAAAAAAGTCGCAATTTTGGACATATTGATATAATACCAACTTCATCAGGCAAAGGTCCTGCAGTCAAATATCTCATATCAAAAATAAAAGCGCAGAATACTTACGGAATTGGAGACGACATAAATGATATAGATATGCTCAAAATTACAGATCATTCCTTTTTACTAGGTAGTTCATTCCCCGAGGCGATAAAGGAGGCAAAAAAAGAAAACATGTACATCTCAAAAGGATTTTTCTTCGAAGGAATAAACGAGATATTAGACAAAATCAGCGAATCTTGCATCTAAAACAGATTAGTAAAAGTTTTCCAAAAAGAATACAAAATCCCATACATCTTCCCAAAACCCTCTTCGCAAACATTTCAAACACCTCACAACAGAGATCTCAATTCCTCTGTAAACCTCATCGCACCTTTATTATTCAGATGGTCAAAGTCACTAAAGTTTGAGAGATTATCCCAGAATAAATCATGATAATCCAAGATTTCGAAGTCAAAGCCCTGCAATTTATCCTCAATTTCTCGATAGTAATTTTCCACATCCACAAACTTCCCAGCATTTTCATAATATTCCTCCGTCACAGGATATTTCACCAACAAGACCTCAATGCCTTCTTTCTCAGCCAAGCTCAATATTTCCAGAAATGCCTCAACAAGAATTTCATCAATCACATTCTTGTCATTAGAAAAATGCCTATTGGCAGTGCTAAACGCGCCGGCATTCAATTCTTCATCACTCAATAATTCCAGATTTATCCAACCATCTCCACCTGTATATCCCTTTTCAAGATTAGTTTCCCCCGCAAATATTAATCTCAAAAAATTGACACCATTTGACAACAGAGGCAATCGAGAATTAATATGAACGCTTGCCCTAGACCTCGAAGTCGCCATCACCATTTCCTCAACATTCATATATTTTTGCCAATGCCAGAAAGCAATATCCTTACTGATTGAATCCTCCCCGAATGAATGCAAATCAAATGAGAGCAAAATTTTCTTCGGCATGAGCTCCAAATCTCTCAATCGCGAATACATTGTTAGATAATTTTCGGCTCCCGATGCCAAAATAAAGCCTCCATCAAGCCCAGGTGCATAAATTCCCCTCTGTGCATGAGAATCACCCAAAATTAAAATCTCTAACGCCGGTTTATATTGCTCAAAATCCTCATTAACCCGAGAGTAAATAGCTTTTTGATTCAACAGCAAAAGATAAAAATAATTTAGGATCAAAAATAAAAACACATAAAATACACACCAGACTAAGAAGTTTCCCCAAATTTTTCGTGATCCATTCATACTTAAAATTGAAAGTAAATAAAACTCTTATTCTCCAAAACACCGACACTCAAAATCATTAAGAATAGCAGCCCATAAGCACAAAACGATAGAAATGAATTTCTCATAAGTTTATGAAAAGTCTCTGATCGGAATTCCTGGAAATACTGAAAAATCACCAGTCCTATAATTAACAATATAGCCAAAAACACTTCAGGCATGCCAATCCCAAAATCCAAACTCGCCAAAGAAAACACAAATTCCCCTCCAAAAATCGACTTCACAACATACCAAGCTTCTTTAATGGAGTTGGCTCGAAAAAATATCCACGACAAAACGACCAAGTGAAAAGTGCACAATATGCCAAGAAATCGCGGAATCTTTTTTAGCAAAGGAGCAAAAAGCACTCCGAAAATTATGAAAACCGCATGCAAAAGTCCCCACACAACAAATGTCCAAGCAGCCCCATGCCACAAACCACTCAATGCAAAAACAATCAAAACATTCAACATGATTCTTGGCTTTCCTTTGCGGCTACCCCCCAATGGAATATAAACATAATCTCGAAACCAATTGGACAAAGTGATATGCCAACGTCTCCAAAAATCTCTCACAGAACTGGCAAAATAGGGCCTCCTGAAATTCGGGGAAAGATCCACCCCCATAATTTTTGCCAAACCAATTGCGATCAAAGAATAACCCGCAAAATCACCATATATCTGAAATGCGAAAAAATAACTTGAAAGCAGGTGAGTCAAAGATGAAAAATTCTCCACATTCATATAAACGCTATCAACCGCCAAGGCTAAACGATCAGCAATTACTAATTTCAAAAAGAATCCGATAATAATCAATTTCAAACCAGCCACAACTTTGTCCTTATCAAAGCCTTTTAAATTCGATAGTTGAGGCATCAACGAACCAGCCCTTTCAATTGGTCCAGCCACTAATTGAGGGAAAAATGAAACATACAAAGCAAAGTTCGCAAAGTTTTTCTCAATTTCAACCTTCCCAGAACGAAGGTCGATCAAATAGGAAAGCGATTGAAAAGTATAAAAAGAAATTCCAATTGGTAATAACAGATCCAAATGCACCAGATTCAGAAAAGGCACATTATCCACAAAAAAGTTGAAATATTTAAATATAAAAAGAATCGCCAAATTTACTCCAACCCCAAAGCTCAAAAGCACCTTTTTACCCGAAGCGGAGTTGATTTTGTCCATCCACAAAGCAAGAAAATATACTATCGTAGTCGAAAGCAGAATCAAAAGTCCATACTGCCATTTCCAACTCAAGTAAAAGAAATAACTCGCCGCCAAAAGCCACAAAACTCGATATTTTGAGGGCAAAACAAAATATACAAAAATCACTACCGGAAAAAATAATAAAAACTGTAGTGAATTGAAAAGCATATTAATATTTATTACTTAGCGAATATACCAACTTCCAAATTTACTATCAATCAATCTGTGATAGACTCCTCGCATGGAAATTTCAAGTTCAGCAGAAAAAAGAGAGGCCCTAGAGGCATTTGGTACAGAACTGGCAGAAGCAGTCGTTTTAGTTGAAATGATGGGGGACTCTGACCACTACTTTCAAATGGTAGAAGGTTTCGAAAACGTAGAGGATGATCCCGAAGCGTTGGAGGATTTTGTTTATGAAATATTTGTTTCAGATCCAAAATCACCAACAAAAACATACTCGATCACAGGTGAAGCAGGCCCAATCCAGGTAGTAGTTTTTCCCACTCAAAACCCAAATGTTTTTCTTGGACGTTATACTCATCCAGGCGACAATCATGTAGACTGGTGCCTGCGTCCATTAATATCCACTGACGAAACATAACCATGAAAAAAATATTCGCAATCTTAGTGATCATCGGCGTTATTTACGCTGGAAACTATTTTATTTCACCACTCTTCATTGATGAAGTGGTCGAAGAAGACTTCCCCGAAGTTACAACCATGACTGAACAGGACATGGAAAAAATGACAGAAGTGGAGGTCGCCAAGCTAATGGAAGACTCAGCTGCAAGTGACGAAGAGATGGAGGAACCAATGGCCAAAGAGATGGAAGCAGAAAGCGCGATCAAGGTAAAGAGCGGCACTCTGCAAGACGCAGACAGTTCTCACAAAGGCAGCGGTGATGTACACATCTACCAGCTCCCGGACAAATCACATCTACTTAGACTAGAAAACCTAAACGTTACAAACGGTCCGGCACTTCACGTATTACTTTCTACAGAAGCCAATCCACAAGGATCACTCACAGGCGATTATCTCGACCTCGGAGACCTCAAAGGCAATATTGGTAACCAGAACTACGAAATCCCTTCAGGCACCGATCTGAGCCTCTATAAGTCTCTGGTAATCTACTGCAAACCATTTAAGGTTATCTTCTCAACCTCAGCTTTGAATTAGAGCTAGACTTAGCCCTCGCTTTTTCCTATATTTAGCTGGCAATTCGTACCGCGGAGAGGTACTCAAGTGGCTGAAGAGGCGGGATTGCTAATCCTGTAGGAGGGCATCAGC
>JAESSS010000049.1 GCA_016763975.1 Candidatus Altimarinota bacterium | reverse complement strand
GGGAATAATGATTATTTTTTTCCCGAAGGTTTTGGATATATTAATAGCAGCATTGCTCTTTATTGCAGCTTTGAGCTTTTTTGCAATGGCGCACAGTATCCACTCTTACAAAAGTAAATACACCGATTGGCTTGGCTAATAGATGGCTTTGAGGTAGTATCCCGGCAAATAAAATCGGACTATGCTTACTGGACTGACATTAGGAATCTTTGTTTTAGCTTTTATTTTTATCGCGGTTGAAGTAGTCGACAAATCTTTGGTCGCGCTTTTTGGGGCTATTTTGATGATAGTTATAGGTACTTTGAGCCCAGCAGAGGCGGTGGCAGCGATAGAGTTTGAGACTATAATGCTTTTGATGTCGATGATGCTTTTGGTGAATATGGCTTCCAAAAGTGGGATTTTTGAATGGTTAAATGTAAGAATTGCCTCGATTACGAAGGGTAATCCCGTAGCGATATTCCTTCTATTTTCTCTTTTGACGGCTGTATTGTCAGCCTTTTTGGATAATGTGACGACAGTTATTTTGATTGTGCCGCTAACTATTGAGCTATTGAGGGGTATGGGCAAGGATCCGAAACCCTATATTTTTGCGGAAATTGTTTTCTCAAATATTGGCGGTGGGCTGACATTGATTGGTGATCCTCCAAATATAATTATTGGTGGTGCGACTGGTTTTAGTTTCACTCAATTCATTATGAATCTTTGGATACCCATCTTGGGCGCAAGTATACTCGCTTTGGTATTTTTTATGGTGGTAAATAGGAAAATTATGAAGCCAATATCCAAGGATCTTGTGGACCTGACTATTGCGAATGTGTTGATCAGAAAGCTCAAAAATCAATTTGTAAAAAGGACTATGCACTTAGATTTTGTAATCAAGGTAGTTGTAGTTTTGGTGCTGACTATTGTTGGTTTCTTTGTTCAAGATAAGATTGGTTATCCTACTTATTTAATTGCCTTTATGGGGGCTGTGGCACTGGCGTTGATGAGTTCTAAACGCATTGATATTCATCACTCGTTTGAGTCTGTGGAATGGGGTACATTATTTTTCTTTTCAGGACTTTTTATTATGGTAGCCGGGGTAGAAAAAACTGGAGTTCTTGAACACCTGAGTACCTTTGTGGCAAACTTTTCTGATGATCTTTTCATTTTGTCATTGCTGGTTTTATGGGTTTCAGGATTTGCTTCAATGGTCTTGGATAATATCCCATTCGTGACGGTTATGGTGCCTGTTATTTTTGGTATTCAAGGGGAATTGTTGGCGACAGGTTTGGATACTTCCATTCTGTGGTGGGCTTTGTCGTTGGGAGCGTGTTTGGGAGGAAATGCTACTTTGATTGGGGCGTCTGCAAATGTTGTGGCTGCTGATATAGCCTGTAAACATGGCACGCGAATATCTTTTATGGAATACATGAGATTTGCTTTTCCCTTAACTGTTGGGATTTTGATTATATGTAGTATTTACTTATTCTTTGCCACTTTATGAAAGCCAAAATTGATTTGTTATCACAGCTATTGAGAGAGTTGGAGTCTGAAATCGGCACGAGGGATTTGGCTACTTTGGTTTTGCATTCTTTGATGGATGCTATTGCGGAATTGAATGTGAATAAGGTTAGTGACTTGGTTGATGAGTTTGCGACTTTGCTGAAAGTTATTTGTGAAACTGAGCCGAAATTTGGGGTTTTGAATTATTATTTCAATAATCTTTTAAGTGATTTCAAAAACAATGTCGCCAAGAATGAAAAATCCGTTAAACATGGCAAAAGGATTATTATTAAAAGAATTAAAGAAATTCTAAAGGAAGCAAAAAGGAGTAAACAGGAAGTGCTGCACAATGCTGAAGAACTGGATGTTGAGGGCAAAACTATTCTAATTCACGACCATAGTCATACAGTGCAGGATGTGCTTGTTCATTATAAAAAATTGGGGAGAAAGTTTAGGGTGGTGATTGCGGAGCAAGATTTTGATAAAACTCATGCGAATATTGAGAGAATGCACAAAGCCAAAATTCCTTTTCAGGTAGTGCCTTCTTATATGCTTTCACATGTACATGAACAAATTGATATGTTGTTTTTTGGTGCAGTAACGCTCAAAGATACAATGAACTTTGTGATGTCGCCCGGGACAGCGAGTATTATTGCAGAATTTCATTTAGTGGATGTGCCGACATTCCTGTTTTTTGATGTTTCTAAGTTTTCATTATGGAAATCTGGGGAAAGGGGTGAAATCTTCATTCACAAACACAAAAGAACACACCATTCCAAACCAATTCAATACGATAGAATCAAATATTCTCACGATAGAGTTCCTGCCAAAATGTTTGAAAGAGTTGTCACAAACATGGGAGTTTTGAACTTTAAAAAGCTGCAAGAATTATTCGAGAAGAGAATGAAGGACTATAAGCTTTAAAAACTATCTCTAGCGTTTCTAGCAGCGTTTCTAACAACTTCCGGAAGAGCAGGGTGGATGTAGATCATTTTGAGCAGATCATCCAGCGTAGCCTCCATTGTCATTGCCATGATGAGGCCGTGGATCATGTTTGAAGATTCTTTGCCAATGATATGAGCACCGAGGAGTTTGCGGCTGACACGATCAAAAAGTAATTTGCAGAATCCATGTTCAGACATCCAAGCATCTCCTCCCATAGCTGATTTGGAATAAGGATTTTTGCCGACGATATAATGAATACCCTCTTCTTTTAATTCTTCTTCTGTTTTGCCAACACCAGCAATTTGAGGATTTGAAAAAACTGCGTGTGGCATTGGAGGATAATCGATTTTTTCTTTTGAAGGTTTAGTGTAGAGAGTACGCATCAAATATTCTCCTTCAAAATTAACACTGTGACGGAAAAAATAACGACCAAGGCAGTCTCCCAAAGCGTAAATGCCGGGGATGTTGGTCTGGAGATTGTCGTCCACAATGATGTAGCCACGTGCATTAAGAGCGATGTCAGTATTTTCTAAGTCGAGTGTATCTGTGTTGGGAACTATTCCTGTGGCATTGAGAAGTGCGTCCGCTCTAAGTTCGTGAGTATTGCCTTCTTTGTCTTCGCTTGTGACGATGAATTCGTCGTTTTCGTACTGGATTTTTGTGGGGCTGTGTCCTAAGTGTAATTTAAATCTTTCTCCAAAAACTTTCGTGAATTCTTCTGCAATTTCTCCGTCTTCACCTTTGAGCATTGTGGATCTAACAATAAATTCAACTTCTGTGCCAACTGCACCGTAAAAATAACCGAGTTCCGCAGCGACATATCCTCCCCCAAGAACGAGTAGTTTTTTGGGTTGTTTGCGGAGGCGAAGGGCTTCGGTGCTAGTCATGAATGGAGTGTCCCTGAGCCCTTCTATTTCTGGGATGCGGGCACGAGTACCAACTGAGATAAAGATTTTTTCTGCTGTTAATTGTTCTCCGTTTATTTCTATTACTTTGTTTTCGATGAATTTGGCTGTGCCGTGATAATAATCGACGTTTTTGTGTTTTTCGTAGTAGTCACCGATGCTGTGGGAAGTTTTGCTAACACTTTCTGTGACGCGTGTGGTGAGTTCTTCAAAATTAACTTTAAAATTGGTGTCGTTGTCGATGTCGTATTTGTGGGCGTTGCGAATTTCGTCAGCCACTTCTGCGGTGTGGATAAGCATTTTTGAGGGAATACATCCTCTGTTGAGGCAGGTTCCACCCAAGTCATCCTTTTCGATAATGGCAACTTTTTTGCCTAAATCCCCTGCTGGACGCAGCTTGGATCCTCCTCCTGAACCGATAATGATTAAGTCGTAGGTTTTCATAGAAGTTTTTGGTGGTGCCGGAGGAGAGAATTGAACTCTCGACACAAGGATTTTCAATCCTTTGCTCTACCACTGAGCTACTCCGGCGTGTAAGCGAACTGCTGAGATTGTACGGAGATCGATTTTAGAAATCAATCTCTTTTGAACTGCTAGCTTTTTTGTTAAAGTACTTTTAGTCTTAAACTCAAGTGATGAAGAACATATGTGTTATCGGCTTAGGCAATATGGGAAAAGCCATATATAAAATCCTAGATTCCAAAAAACTATATAAGTTATATGGGTGTGGCAAACGCGATAATTTGCATTCTTGTGTCGAAAAATGTGAGATTGTTTTTATCTGTGTGAAGCCCCAGAGTTTTAAGAGTTTGGGCAAAATGGATTTCAGTGGCAAAATTGTAATTTCGATTATGGCTGGCGTTTCGATCGCTAATATCAAAAAAACATTAGGCGTGGAAAAAGTCGTGAGGTTGATGCCAAATTTGCCTTTGATAGTTGGTAGATCGGTTGGAGGATTCACTTTTAGCGATGAAATGGATAACAAAGAACGTAAATCTATCGGGAAAATCATTACTCTACTTGGTGAACATATTTACGTGAAGCATGAAGCACAAATAGATGCAGTGACAGCGCTAAGTGGCAGTGGACCGGCATATTTTTATTACATAGCCGAACTGATGGAAGATGCTGCAAAGGAAATGGGTTTTTCTGCGGGAAATGCTAGGAGTTTGGCAGCAGAGACTCTGATCGGAGCTGCTCGATATCTGCAAGTTTCCGGTGAAAGTGCGAAAGCACTAAGAAAAAAAGTAAGTTCTAAAGGTGGCACAACAGAAGCGGCGATAAATAGTCTGAAGGCTGCGAAATTTGATAAAATTTTTATAGATGCAGTGAAAGCTGCAGAAAAAAGAGCTAAAGAATTAAATAAATAATTATGAATTTACGAGAAAGTTTGGAAAAAATGAAGGAATGCAGTCGGCGATTTACTTTGGTCGATGATGAAATTGTAAATGAGGTATTGCTGACTTTGGCGGATTTGTTAGAAGAAAATGTGGAGAAGATTGTGGAGGAAAATGCTAAAGATTTGGGCAAAATGTCCAAGAGTGATTCTTTGTATGATCGAGTTTTGCTGGATGAAGAACGAGTGCGTGGCATGGCTGAGAGTGTGAGGGAGGTGGCGGGTTATGACTCCCCTGTTGGAGTTGAGCTTGAAAGTCGGGAGTTGGAGAATGGCCTAGAGTTGAAAAAAGTTTCAGTTCCTTTTGGTGTGGTGGGAGCGATTTTTGAGGCGAGGCCGAATGTGTTGGTGGATACTTTTGTTTTGTGTTTCAAATCGAAAAATTGCTGTGTGATGAAGGGTGGTTCGCAGGCCGAGCATTCTAATGAAGTGTTGAAGGCCTTGATTGTGGAGGCTATTGAGAAGGAATATGCGGATTTGATGCATGCTGTTTTGCTTCTAAAAAATGATCGAGAGTTGGTGGCTGAATTGTTAAAGATGCATGGCTTGGTGGATTTGGTGGTGCCGCGAGGTAGCCAGAAATTAATTGATTTTGTGAGGGGGACTGCGACTGTGCCAGTGATTGAAACCGGTAGAGGGGTTTGTCATACATATGTTGATGAAAGTGCTGATGTGAAGATGGCCGGTGAAATTGTTCATAATGCCAAGACCTCTAGACCGGGCGTTTGTAATGCTTTGGATACATTGATTATTCATCGCAGTCGATTAGATGATTTGCCCGCTATTTGCAAAGCCCTGGAGGCTGATGAGGTAAAGATTTATGCTGATGTACCGGCGTTCAAAGCTTTGGTTACTGAACATCATGAACATTTTTTGTTTAAGGCTGGGGAAGATTCTTTTGGTCAGGAATACATGAGTCTCAAAATGTCTGTGAAGGTTGTTGAGAACTTGGATGAGGCGATTGAACATGTGAATCTATATGGATCTGGGCATAGTGAAGCGATTATTAGTGAGGATCAACAAAGTGCTGAAAAGTTTATGAATATGGTGGATGCGGCGGCGGTTTATTGGAATGCATCAACTCGTTTTACTGATGGAGCAGTGTTTGGATTGGGAGCTGAGCTGGGAATTTCTACTCAAAAACTACATGCCAGAGGTCCGATGGGCATCAAGGAGCTGACTTCTTATAAATGGTTGGTGAGGGGTGAAGGACAAATTAGATAATTAATATTTTCATATGGTAGATCGTAGCAAGGTTCGTAAGTTGGCTGATATCATCACGAATTATTCGATTGAGGTGAAGAAAGGTGAAAAAGTTCTTTTGAGAGGATATGGCTTTGAGTCTTTTCCTTTGATTAAAGAGATTTATCGAGAATGTCTCAAGGCTGGGGCGATTCAGGTGGATGTGCGCTTTTCGAAGGATGAATTGGGCAAAATCTTTTTTGATGAAGCTAGTGATGAACAGATGGAATATATGAGTGATTTAGATTTAAAAGTAGCGGATTCTTATGATGCGATGGTACAAATTGTGGCTGCAAACAATCCATATGAGATGAGCGATGTACCACATGACAAAGTGATGAAGACTCAGAATGCGAGAAAGGGATTGTCGGATGTTTTGCATAAGAAAAAATGGTGTCTCTTTTATTACCCAACTTTGGCATCTGCGGCTTTGGCCAAAAAAAGTATGGAGGAATGGGAGGACTTTGTTTCTGATTCCTGTCTTTTGGATTGGAAGAAAGAAGAAAAAATGCAGATTAAATTTAAGGAATTAATGTTAAAAGTGAAACATGTGAGGATCGTGGGAGAGGAAACAGATTTGGAACTTTCTATTGATGGGCAAAAGTGGAAAACCTGCTGCGGTAAGCGCAATCTTCCAGATGGAGAAATATTCACTTCTCCGATTCGTGACTCAGTAAATGGCGTGATCAAATACAATGTGCCTACTCATTATCGTTCCCATGATTTTGATTGGGTGAAACTGACTTTGAAGGATGGAAAGGTGATCAAGGAGGATTCCAACAACAATAAAGCGCTGAAGGAAATTCTGAATACTGATGAAGGATCTCGTTATTATGGGGAGTTTGCTTTTGGATTAAACAATTCAATCACAAAAGGTACGAGACAAATTTTGTTTGATGAAAAGATGGGCAAAAGTCTGCACATGGCACTCGGAAAATGTTATGAATCTTGTCCAAATGGCAATGACTCCAATAATCACTGGGATTTAATTTTCCGTTTTGAATGGGCCCAAGCTGAAATCTATTTCGATGGCGAAAAGGTCTATGATAAAACTGAATGGATTGATTCGAGGTTTAAGTTTTTGAATTAGGTAAGGCCTTGACAAATAAACCTCTTGTGTTAAGATGTGCGCTTACGTGTCTATGCTTGAGTTTGCCATGTGGCGGATTCATAGCGGCGTGTGAGTGATCTTTATACCTGTAGAATGAGACTGGCAACCCCAGTCGCAAGGAGCAAGCCACAATGGCACGGAAACCGAAACCGAGTGGTCTAGAGAATTGTGGATGTAAAAAACCCTGATTCTGCAAAGAGCTTGTCGGGCGGAATCCCGTCCACGACTCCCGCAGCAGTGGTCGACGTCGAGCCCTCCATACCCGGATGTCCGAGGCGCAAATCCCGCGAGTAGCGCGGAATGTGTTCTAGAGGTCGAGCCTAACGGCACCTTCTAAATAGTACACCATGGCATGATGCTACAAACCCAACACAGTACGCACACAAGCGTAGTTGGGCGCCCTAACCAGGCAGAGCCGGAAGTCCTAGCTGGTCCCCACGGGACCACAGGCAGGACAAAAACCCCGTCGGTGCTTCATTGCACGGCGGGGACGATCACCGGCCTTATGGCCAAACCCTTGCGACCTTTTGGAATGTTGAACACAAGTCGTCAACTTCAATACCTACTTATCCTACAGGTCGCTTCTAATTCTAGAAGCGACACTTAAATCTCCAATACAATTGGACAATGATCTGAGCCCATCACTTCTGTGAGGTGGTAACAGTTTTTGATTTTTTTGCGGAAGTTTTTTGAGACGAAGAAATAATCGATTCTCCAGCCGACGTTTCTTTGACGTGAGCCGGCTCGCATGGACCACCAGGTGTAGTTTTCGGGATCTTTGTTGAATTCGCGGAAACAATCGACATATCCATGTTCGGTCAGTTTGTCGAGCCATTGGCGTTCGATTGGGAGGAAGCCTGAGATTTTGGTATTGGCCTTGGGGCGAGCGAGATCGATTTCTTTGTGGGCGGTGTTGTAGTCGCCGGTGATTATGAGGTTTTTGCCTTGGGAGACTAGATCGTCGAAGTGTTTGAGGGCTGATTCGTAAAAGCCCAACTTGTATTTGAGTCTTTCTTCGCGAGCCTTTCCGTTTGGGAAATAAATGTTGAAAAAAGTGAAGTCACCGTAGTCGGCGGAGATCAGGCGGCCTTCTGAGTTGAATTGTTCGTCGGGCAGTCCTGTTGTGATTGATTTGGGCTGGGTGCGGCTGTAGAGAGCTGTTCCGCTGTAGCCTTTTTTCTCGGCTGAGTTAAAAAAAGTGTGGTAGTCGTGAGGAGCGAGGAGGTCTTGGGAAAGTTGTTCTTGCATCGCTTTGATTTCTTGGAGGCCGAGGATGTCCGGTTTTTCCTTTTGTAACCATTTCAAAAAGCCCTTCTTTTCTGCAGCGCGAATGCCATTGACGTTCCAAGATATTATTTTCATGCTTTTTCAATTTGGTGACCGGATTTTTGTACAAGTGTTTCGATTATTTCTTGAGAATTTTCGAAGAAATTAGATGAAATCCTTATTTTTTTGTCTTCGTAATGAATAATTAGAGGTACAACGGTGGCAAAGTTTACAAACGTTGGCACTCCGGCTGCGTGGATCATGTAGTGTGAAGAAACGGGTTTAGCAAGCTGAAGTTTTGTGATTTTGTTATAGGGAATGTTGTATTCACGCATCATTTTGTATTCAATGTGATCGTCGTGGAGAGTTAAATGGGCTTTGGCTGCCATGTAAAAGAAGATAATTCCAAAGGGTAGAAGTATCAGTGTGATGGAGCAGAAAATTCCGGAAAAGATGAAAAGAGCTTTGCCTTTTGTCTTAAATCTGTAGCTTTTATTCATGTGAGGGAAATCACTTTTATATTAACTTTATTTAATCTATACTTTTTTTAATAAAAATTAAACTTCATTTGTATGGCTAAGAAAACTAATAATAATCTCGCTTCAGCAATTATTTTTGCTTCT
>JAESSS010000048.1 GCA_016763975.1 Candidatus Altimarinota bacterium | reverse complement strand
GATAACGAAAATAGTGATGACCCACATAAAATACCACCGCGAAGTAGACTGCAAATTTAAATAAATCTATCACTATAGTTTGGGGGTTCCATACTCCGGTTTCTGCAATATCTAAGAAAATTGAGAATGCCACCAATACAAATACTTCCGTCATCACTGCCGCTGCCATCACAGTGTGAGCAACTTTGCTGCCATTGATTTTTAAATCTTTAAACAATCTCACAGAAATAGCCACAGCAGTTATGGACATTACTAATCCCAAAAAGACAGAGGTCTCAACATCGTAGCCGAATTGCAGCGCCACAAAAAATCCGGCAAGTATTGAAAATACAGCACTGCCTATAGCCACAAAAACAGCATTTTTGGATGCCTTAAATAAATCTTTTGGATCCGATTCCAATCCTGAATGAAACATCAAAAAGAAAATCCCCAACTCCGCCAATACCTTAATAGCCTCAGTTTCCTGCACAAAACCCAAAATCAAAGGTCCCGCAATAACTCCCGCAAAAACCTCACCAAAAAGCGCCGGTAACTTCATAAATTGAAAAAGCTTCCTTGAAAGCCAAACAAAAACCAATAATATCAAAAGATCTGCCAGAAACATCTACTAGGGTTAAACCAACATTCAACTTATCAATTTTTCGCAGTTTTTGAAAGTTTCACCGCCCTTTTAACCATCTTTTCTATCACTTTTAAATCTACATCCTCAATTTTTTTGAACCTCACACAACTTTTTCCAATACTTGCCTTTGGCAATTCCTTCTTAAATTTCTCCGCCAAATAAGTCTCACCATCACAAATACAAAAATACAGTGATATATAATTTTTCTGACTGGCCATGCCAATCCTAAACCAATCTCCCTCACGCCCGGAAGCATATTTGTAATGATATTCGCCATAACCCATCATCCCTGACTGCATATAAGGTTTAAAACTTGGAGCCGCGCCACGAATAAGTTTGTCCAGAGTCTTCAAAGCCGACTTGCGCGGCTCTTCCAACTCAGAGAGATACTCCTTATGGTTTTTGGCTGTTGACCTACCTTTCATATGAATTATTTAAGCACAAATGCTACAATTCTGCCATGAAATACGACTCGCTCATATTTGATCTGGACGGCACCCTCTGGGACGCTTGCCCCACAACAGCTGATTCATGGAACAGTAAATTAAAAGAACTCAATATTCCAGTAGTTTTAAGTGCTGACGATATCCGTTCCGTAGCAGGCAAACCTAATGCTCTTTGTATAGAAATTCTTCTTTCAAAATATTATGGTCCTCAGCTTGTTGCCGACCTAACAATTGCGGAGCAACATGCCATTAGGGAAAAAGGCGGCGATCTCTACGCTGGCGTCGCAGAAAAAATCCCTGCGCTCGCCGCCACTCACAAACTATTCATTGTTTCCAATTGCCCAGATTGGTACCTCAAACTTTTCTTTGAAAGATTCCAACTCCACAAGCACTTCACTGACTGGGATTGTGTCGGAACTTCCGGCCTACCAAAATATCAAATGATCCAAAACCTCATCGACAATCATCAACTCCAAAATACTGTATATATCGGTGATACGCTGGGGGATGAGGAAGCTGCTCAAGGTGCCAAGATACCTTTTATTCACGCAGCTTATGGTTTTGGCACAGCAAAAAATCCCAAAGAAACTTACAACTCATTTGAGGAACTCGTAACAAATCTGTCATGAACAAATCCTGTAAAAATTGTGACTTAGACTTTGTCATCACGGAAGAAGATTTAAAGTTTTACGACAATATCTCTCCAGTTTTTGCTAAGGAAAAAATCCAAATACCACCACCAACACTTTGTCCGGATTGTCGTCAACAACGCAGAATTTCTTGGAGGAATGAAAGGGCTCTCCATATTCGAGAATGCTCAAAAACTGGAAAACGTATGCTCTCAATGTATTCCCAGGAATGCAAGTTTCCGGTTTACGACAATGATCAGTGGTGGAGCGATAATTGGGACGCAATGGACAAGGGAAGAGACTTTGATTTCGACAAAACATTTTTCGAACAGATTGCAGAGTTAAGAGATGAGGTTCCACATTTTGCACTAGCTATCAACAAACCTACAATGCAGAATTCCGATTATTGTAATCACTCCGGCTATCTCAAAAATTGTTATCTGATCTTCAATTCTGACAATGCTGAACGATGTTTGTATTCAAAAGGTACAAATCACTGTTTTGACTGCCTCGATTGCCAAAAAGTTTACGAGTCCGAGTTACTTTATGAATGTGCAAACTGCTACAACTGCCATACCTGCGTGCATTTGTACGATTCACAGAACTGTAGTGATTGCCACCATTCTCAAAGTTTAATTGGCTGCCAACACTGTTTTCTAAGCTCAAATCTCCGCAACAAAAAGTTTTATTTCAAAAACCAAGCCTGTACAGAAGAAGAATACAAAAAGAAAGTTATGGAAAACAAAGAAATCCATCCACCAGTAGATTTTTACAAATACATGGACGAAAACAATACTGAGAATTGTACGGGAAACTATTTAGTGAACTGCAAAAATTGCCAACACTGTTTCGATTGTGAAAACCTAGAAAACTCCAAATACTGCTTCGATCTTAAAAAAGGCGAAGCCATAAGCCACAACAACTACGACATTTCTGCATTTGGCATGGGAGTAATTGATTGTTATGAGTGTTGTACTGCAGGCTACAATGACAACCACATCCTCTTTAGTGAGAATGTTTGGGAGAGTAACGATGTGCATTATTCGCTTATGTGCATGCAAAACTGCAAAGACTGTTTTGGCTGTGTCAGTCTAAAGAAAAAACAATACTGTATTTTTAATAAACAATATTCAAAAGAAGAGTATCAAAAGCTAGTGCCAAAAATAATCGAGCATATGAAAACAACAGGGGAGTGGGGTGAATTTTTCCCAACAAAAATTTCTCCATTCAAATATCAGGACGCAGTTGCCCAAGAATATTATCCCCAAGAGCCAATAGTAGATTACAAAGGCAAAGCCTTTAAATTTCAGGAAAGTGAGCAGGAATTTTATGGAAAAATGAATCTAGCAAAACCAACAGAGGGGCCAGATTGTCGCCACCTAAAACGCCTAAAAACGCGATTACCACGCAAGCTTAGTGAGCAGAAATGTGCAAAGTGTTCATCTGATATTACGACTGCCCAGCCCAAAGAACGAAAGACCTTTTGCTACGACTGCTACACCTCATCCCTCACATAACAACATGTTGTAGACTTTCATCCTGCAACTCCCCAAAATCCTTTTCACTACAGGGCTTGCCGTGACACTCCTTCATTTCTAGAATCGAATACATCACCCGTCCCTTCTTCACAATTTGGTGATCATGAATAGAAAAAATCATGCCACACAGAGGAGCTACCAATGTATGTTCTCTAAAAAGATGGGGATGATAAATTTTGCCCACCACATCACCCTTGTGCACACGTTTTCCTAATTCAAGATTCAGTTCAATAATTCCCGTAGCCTGAGACTTCACTCCATAACGATCGGTTAATACCTTTTGCCCTCTCGTCTTTTCTGGCTTTCCTGAAAGCATTCCGTAGGTGCGCATAAGATTTTTGATACCTTTGATACTGTCGCGAAGCTGATCCTCGTAGATGTGTTTAGCTCCACCAATTTCCACTGTAATAAGCGGAATACCAAATTTCTTAAAAGCCTCCAAGGCCATCATTCCTTTTTTGCCCTCACGTTTAATAATTATTTCCGTACCAAAAATCTTACCCAGTTTTTCAGTGCCCTCATCTCCGACCCTTGTATGAGGCACCAAAGCTGAATGAGTCCCGGCATCATGACAATCAATCGCAAAATCAGCCCGCGAAATAAATTTACTAAATAATTCTTTAGCAAACTGCTGACTAAAAGTGCCACTTTTCTTACCTGGAAATGCACGATTCAAATCCAAACCATCAGGCTTGGCCCTCCTCTGCCCATTCACAAAACCGCTAACATTCAAAATCGGCATCACAATCAATTCTCCAATCATATTTTTCTCCAATCCTCTTTTCTCAAAATCTTCAATAAAACGTTTCACCAACATCATGCCATTCAACTCATCTCCATGAATTCCTCCACTAATAAAACAGACTTTGCCCTTTTTCTTACCTTTAAATGAAATAATTGGAATCTTAACTGGCGGAGTGGTCTTAAATTTGTGAAAACGTAATTCCATGCCGCCAGTATAACAGCAAAAATTTATTCTGCTACTTCAACCTCTACAGCAGTGTCACTCATAACTTTGTATTTGTGACTCCACATCTTGCCTCCCATCAATACTCCAACAACAGCGGCAATTAAACCAATAATAAATAGTTTCTTTACCATGTGATGAAGGGCATCTGCTTTGAGATGTTTTCCTGCCCACCACACAAACAAAATAACAGCCATGCTCAGTAGAACGTGACCAACCTTTAGCAATAGCCAAGCTATGCCGACGCTAGTAATTTCCATATAAATGAGGTTAAGAAATTTATGCTAGTATAGCACTATGGCTAAACAAAAAACAGAAGAACAGTGGCAAGACGAGCTTGAACCGGAACAGTATCGTGTTTGCCGTCTAAAAGGCACCGAAGCTCCATTCTCTGGAAAATATTACAAACACGATGAAAAAGGGGACTACCTATGTGTTGCTTGTAACTCAGCACTTTTTGCCTCTGACACAAAATTTGAGTCGGGAAGTGGCTGGCCTAGTTTTTCTGATGTAAAAAACTCTGAAAATGTGGAACTGATAGAAGATTCTGTTCATGGAATGCGCCGCACAGAAGTTGTATGCAAAAATTGTAACTCTCATCTTGGCCATGTTTTTGACGATGGCCCAAGTCCAACTGGAAAACGTTATTGTATCAATTCTGCTGCACTCGATTTTAAAGAAAAAGAATGAAAAAGAATAGACTCCTCGAAATAGATTTTATTCGGGGCCTCGCCATCATCGGCATGGTGATATTTCACATATTTTACGCCTCAGATTTTTATGGATTCCTTGATTTGCAAATGCGCTCAACTTCTTGGAATGTGCTTTCTCGCAGCGTTCAATTTACTTTCCTCACACTTGTCGGAATTTCTCTGGCACTTTCCTCCAAACGCAACAAAGACCTGCTCCTCAGGCATTGGAGAAAAGGTTTCATGATCTTGATGTTTGGGCTGGGCATCACCATCGTCACCACACTTGCTATTAATGATTTGGCAGTTAAATTTGGCATCCTCCACCTAATTGGTGCCAGTATTTTGATCCTCACACCCTTTGTACGTCACAAATATATATCCTTAGCGATTTCTATCGCGGCCCTCATCCTTGCATCCAAAATACGACTAGTCACAATTAACACCCTTCCAGCTTATATATTGGGATACGGCACTACAGTTTTTTCCGCAGTGGATTATTTCCCAATCTTTCCTTGGATCGGCCTCCCAGCATTCGGAATCTTTCTCGGACACTATCTCTACCCCTGGAAATCCCCAAAAATATCACCAAAAAATCTTATAGTAAAAGCAGGACAAAAATCCCTCCTAATTTATATCATGCACGTACCAATCATCGTTTCTGTGCTTTTCCTTGGGAAATTCCTCATCGGCCTGATATAGTACTCTCCTACTTTTAATCAAAGAAAAATGTCCGAATCAATGATCCGTATTCGTCCTATTCGTGAAGGTGATGAACAACAGGTAGCAGAAGTAAACGAAAATCTAAATAGTCCACACGCTCCAGCAGATCTTGCAGCTGTTATAAAAATAATCGAAGAATCGCAACGCAGTCTCAACGAGGGACCAACAACAAAAATCGTTTTAGTAGCCGAACAATTCCCCCTAGATGATCCATCAAATGCAACCATCCTCGCTAACGGAACTTTATCCAAAATGGGAGCAGATGGCACGATGCCCATTCTTTGGAGACAAGAAGAAGATGGAAGTCTCAGCCAATTCACACATAATGAACCAACACTAGAATTTGGAGGAATGGTCCGACACAAAGACACTAAAGTAAAAGGCTTAGGAAAGGGGATAAGTGTCGCTCGTGCATTGATCGCTACTCAATTTGCAGAACTATTCAAACCGATGAGGTCGATCGGTATGAACTCAAGGTACTGGGTTGAGTATGTAGTGGACTGTGGATAATAGTGGGCAGTTTACCCTGAATGAGGAGGAACTGTGCAAGAGAGATCTAGTCGTCAAGATGGCCTATGATGGTAAAGATGAGATCGACATCAT
>JAESSS010000047.1 GCA_016763975.1 Candidatus Altimarinota bacterium | reverse complement strand
TACAATTGTGTAATTTAGTTCACGTTGTACGATTTTGTCGGGATCGGTGGTCATGTTGTCGCGGAGATAGTCAAAACCGAACTCATTATTGGTTCCGTAAGTGACGTCACAGGCATAAGCGGCTTTGCGTGCTTCTTTTTCCGGTCCGGCGACTACGGTGCCTACTGAGAGGCCGAGGTAGTTGTAGAGGCCGCCCATCCATTCGGCATCACGAGTGGCGAGGTAGTCGTTGACGGTTACGACAAAAACTCCGCGTTCTGTGAGTGAGTTCAAATATACAGGCATAGTACAAGTGAGGGTTTTACCTTCACCTGTGCGCATTTCTGCGATGTTTCCTTGATGTAAAACGATTCCGCCGAGTAATTGCACGTCGTAGGGACTTTGGATTTCCCAGGGGACTTGGTTGCCGCGTACTTCCCAGCTTGTGCCAACGAGGTGGCCACAGGCTATTTTTACTAGGGCGAAGGCTTCTGGAAGGAGATCTTCTAGGGATTCTCCGTCTTTTAGTCTTTGTTTAAATTCACTGGTTTTGGCCAGGACGTCGTTTTGGTCTTTGATTGTTTGTGAGTATTCTTCGGCAAACTTTAGGATTTCTCCGACTAAGGGTTTGACCCGTTTGAGGACTTTGTCACTCTGGGTGCCGAATAATTTTTTGTAGATCTTTTTGAGCATAACGGGCGCAATTTTAGCATAAATGTTTGGAAAATGTGTCGATATTGTTGACGAGTTACTTGTTATGGTGTTTAGTCTGTTTCATGTTGTCGCAAACCGTTATTAATCGTGATCACTTGAGGCAAAAGGATACTTTTGCTTTTAAGTCTTTGGATATTGTTAAGGAACGTATTGTGCGGGCTATATTGGCTGAAGATGAGGGGGATGTAGATTTTGATGATCTTGTTGAAGCATCAGCAAAGCAGGGAGGGGATGTTGCGGCTATTAAACAAATAGTAGTTGAGGAAGTTTTTTGTGCGGTAGCATCTGGGGAGTTTGTTATTCCAGAGGTTTTTCGTCCTTGGTAGGTTTATTCTTTATGTCCTTTGATCACAACAAAGATTGTTTTGAAGAGGATTTTGAGGTCGAGGAGGATTGACCAGTTTTCAATATAGAAGCGGTCTAGTTTTACTTCGTCTTCAAATGTTAGGTCGCTGCGGCCGGAGATTTGGGCGAGACCGGTGATTCCTGGTTGGATTGTGAATACGAAACGATGGTGTTTTTGGTACTTGGCTACTTCTTCGGGGAGGTGGGCGCGAGGGCCGACTAGAGAGCTTTCTCCAGTGATTACGTTCCAAAGTTGGGGTAGTTCGTCGATGGAGAATTTTCTGATGAATTTGCCAACACGAGTGACACGAGGGTCGTCTTTGATTTTGACTAGAGGGCCTTCGGTTCTGGTGTTTTTTGCTGCGAGTTTGGTGTAACGCAGGTTGTCGGTTTTTGGTTGCATCGAACGGAATTTGTAGAATTTAAAGAGTTTTCCATGTTTTCCGACACGTTTTACAGAGGAGCCGTCGTCGAGTTTTGAAAAGATGATTGGTCCTTTGGAATCCATTTTAATAGCAATTGCTGTTATCAGTAGGATAGGGGACAAAATAATTAGGGCGAGTAGGGCCCCGGTGAAGTCGAGCAATCTTTTGTAGACTCGCCCCCATCCATCAAGTGGGGTTGGTTTTAGGGCGATAATAGGGATTACTCCGATGGTTTGTACTTCGATGTTGCTACGGCGTACTTCGACGAGGTCCGGAACAAAGCGGTATTTGATGTGGTAGATGTCGCAGAGTTCGAGTACGTCGCGGCCTTGGGTTTCGCTGAGACGGGATTGAGTTTGGATTATTTCATCTACTTTGCGGCGTTTGATGATTTTTTCTAGATCTTTGATTTTTTCTTTACCGATGATATCGAGTATTTTGTAGGAAGGGTTTAGGGCTAATTGTTGGCTTATTTCTTTGGAAATTTTATTATCACCAATAAAAAGTAGTGTTCTTTTGCCATAACCTGATTTCAATAGAGTTTGTTGCAGCATGGTGATTAATCCACGACCGGTAATGATGAAAAGCATTGTTAGTAACCAAGAATATGCCATTGCGAGGCGGGAAAAGGGGAATGTTCTAGTGAAATAAAAGTAGGTGATGGTGGCCATGATCCAGATTAAGGCGAGGGCAGTTGGTTTTTTGGCCTCTTGTGCAAATTTATTGGTAATCAGCAGGCTGTACATTTTGCCTAAAGCAAAAATTACTATGAGGGCAATTGCCGAATAGAGACTAAAGATTAAATATTCTTTTTGAGTTGGTAACACGCTAAAATCGATTTCTTTGATGTAGCCGCTGGAATCTGTCAGGAGGCGCAAATTGTAGGCAGTCAAAAAAGCGAGCACTGTCATAAGAAAGTCCACTGGGATTTTGATTATGCCGAAAAATATCTCAAAGCGTTTCATGCCTTGAGATTACCGTGTTTTTCGTGACAAATCTAGGTGGATGTTTTGTAATCTGGGCTCAGTGCCCAAATTTGTCAGAGACGTATTATCATAAGCCGAGTTCTGTACTCCGCAAGCGGAGTGTGATCATCTATCTAGGCTCTGATTTATAGCCAGAGCTCTAGCGGTAAGAGACTTGATTTGCAATTGGGGGCAAATGAAGCCGCCACCTTACCTTGCAGCACCCAGGGTTTTCCCACATCCATAAGTATATCTATGGAGTTCCCACTGAATGGGACTTTTCACCTTTCACCTCCGGGGAGGCTAGTATTGTCTCTGTGGCACTTTCCCTTCTCTTACATTGCTGTAGGAGCGGCACGCTGTTAGCGGCTGGGTTTTCCGTACTGCTCGGACTTTCCTCTGATTCACCGAAGCGAACCAGCGATCACTCAAATACGTCAAAGAGCTAAAGGATTATACTATGTTTTCAGGAGAAGGCAAGGGGGCTATTTTCAGACTATTTCTGAATGGTTGAAATGGGAACTTGAGTTTTGGTCCTCATCGAAAATTATGAGACCGAATCCTTTCATCTCTGGGTTGTCAGGTTTTGCTGTGGGATTGCTAGAGTTCACTACATCACCAGCATCATTAAGTTCTAGGATGTGTTTACGTGATCTTGTCTTGCGTGGTGGGGTTAATTGAATTCTTGCGTTTTCGATAAATATAACTTTCATTATTCCTTCGCTGCTCATTTCTGATGCGAGAGTGTTGACGATGATATCTTCTGTTGGTAGCCATTGATCTTGTTTAGGATGTTGAGCTTTGTATTTGCTGATCATTTCGTCGTAGTGTTTATGAACAAAATTACGTAGGGCTATCTTTATCGGTTCATGCTCACCAAGAACGCTTTGAACCTTATTTTGTGTGTCGCTTGCTATTACTTCAAACTCAAGGTTTTTTAGCCCTTCAACCCAGTTATTTACGTTATCTACATGTCCCTTCATCCAATTCAGGTAATAGTTTCTGTCTTCATCACTAAGATCTGTAGAGTTTTGGAGCTCTGTTCTGAGTGCTGCTAGTCTTGCTGGAGTTGAGCGAACTGTGTCTAGCGCTCTTTGGCCAGATTCAGGGTTTCTACTAAAGTCATGTTTTTGTTTCTTCTGGAAGTGAGCTTCATCATCTGCATGCTGGGCTTCGGTGTAGCTTCTTTTGATCTCAAGAACTACGGGGTGTTTGTAATCGATAGTCATGATTGTGTTTTAGGCAATTAGGGAGCAATCATAGTCCTTTCCTATCTTACGTCAAGTGCAGGAGTATGTTTTTGCATACAGTGCTGCTCCTCTAGTTCCAGCATCATTGCAGGGTATTTTTGCTAAATTCAAGTTTTTGGCAATTCTAGGGAAACCTTTTTTATTTAGAATTTCTTTGGAAATTTGTTCTAGGGCATTAAGGAAGTTGGGGTCTTCTTGAACTAGTTTTTCTCCAAGTCCACCAGAGATGAATGTTGTTTCTGGGCGATAACTTAGCTGAATGTCGGCAACTACTGCGGCAAAATGTGATTTCCATTTTTGAATAGTTCTATCAAACAGTTCTTCTCCAGTATGCCTTTTTATCATTTCAGGAAGTTCTCCATCAAAACCTTGTTCATGTAAGATATTTGTTAGTCCGGTTCCGGAAATTATACTTTCAGTTCTGCCATTGGGATCTTCGACTAAGTTCGGTGAATGATGTCCGTATTCCGAACTCCAAAGGATATCTCCATTCGCTAAAACTCCAACTCCTAATCCTGTTCCAAGTCCCAGTACAACGGCATTTCTGATTTTTTCAGGTGATTCATTTGCTGCTGCCAGTACTTGTGCATCAGCATCGTTTAATACACGGACCACTTGTATGCCTGTTTCCTTTATGGAGGTAATAATGTCAAAACCACCTTCTGTGGCTCCAATATTGTTCACATTTACTCCACTATAAATTAAACCTGTGTCCTGATCGACGTCTCCTGGCCAACCAACTCCAACAGCAATGGAATGCGCATTTTTTGTATCTGATACACAATCTTGAATAGCTTCTTTGATATTTGCTGGATCAGTTTTAATTCTTGTGAGATCTCCAGAGGGATATAGTTTTCCCTCTGCATCTTTGGTGTATTTTTGTCCGGCTATTTTTGTGCCACCGATATCGATGCCGATGTAATTTTGTTGATTTATGGTATTTGGCTTAAGGGGTTTGAGTAGTTGAATTTCTTGCATCATTTAGTTTTTTGCCCACTGCAGCGCTTATTGCTAATCTTTCTCCTAGATCTGCACTTGTATCTGCGCAGGAGTTCAGTGAATCGACTACGGATGGGTCTAAATTGCGAAGAGTTTTTTCTAATTCTTCTGCTGTTGGATCAAATTCTTTAAATTGTTCAAGTGAGTTTGTCATATTTTTGTGTTGTTAAATATAAGTTTTAATTATATGGGTTTTGAAATTTAAGTCAATTATTTACATTAAACTAATTAAAGTGTTATCTTTGCGTCTTAATTTATATAAACAATATGATTATGAGTGGATCAACACCTCAGCAGCAATTAGTCGACCGTTTTCAAGATGAACTTGTGGAATCGGCAAAAACTGAGGCAATAATGAAATTAGCTTTGGCAGTTGATGCTGAGTTGGCCAAGGTAAAGGTAGAGGGAAGAGAAAAAACTGCAGTGGAAGTTGCAATTGGGGAAATAACTACTAATGCAATGAAAGCGTTGGCGCGAGTATAGACTAACTTTAAATTTGTTAATTATGCTTAGACTATTTCGAGAAGGAAAAGATTTTGATGATTTGCGGCCCACTGAGGAGACTGTTGTTGAAGTTTTGACGAGGGATGAGCGAGCTTTGATATCTAGGATTGGAGATGTTTCAACTGGTTTGGGACTTGAATCTTTTGCGATTAATTTGATTAAAGAAGGGGATCGGGGTTTTGGTGAAGATGGTAATTTTTATAGTATAGACGTGCCTGGAAAACGGATATTTAAAGGTGAACATCCATTTGGGAATATTGGTAAGATTGCTAGACGTGAACATAAATTTTTGCTTCCACATGAGACAACAGTTGATGATTTGATTGAAGAATTTAGGGAAGCAGGATTCGAGATTTTAGATAGGACTAGAGATTGGAGGGAGTGAGTTGGTTATTTGAATATATTTAATCTTTTTATTGAAATGTCCTTAAGTCGTTTTGAAGAATTATTGCAGGAGCCGATTGTAGAAACTTCACTAAGTCGTTTTGAAGAATTATTGCAGGAGCCGATTGTAGAAACTTCACGTTTTCATGAGGTTTTGTCTGGATTGACGCTTACTGAATCTGAAGATGAATTACTTGCGCGTCAGTATATGGAATATTTGTTGCACATGCCTTCTGGGGAGGGGATTTGGCTGGATAGTGCTAGAGAAAATTTGGCTAGCGGTTTCATTTCGATGGTAACGCGTGAGGAGATTAATGAGGTGATTTTGGATGAAGAAAAATCGGATCTTCCATCTTGGTTGCTTCTTGCTCAAAGAGTTGTTGATCAAAGAAAAGGTGGGGATCCGGGTTGGAGAATTGTTGCTATCGAACGATATAAGATGCTTCGTGAATTTTTAGGGTAGATACGGCGTGGATGTTATTTGCCGCTGACTGTTTAAGAGCAGTTTTCAAGGAAGAATTCAAGATTTTCCTTATTTCCTGTGGTAAAATTTACTGTCCCATTTGGCATTAGTACTGCTTGAAAGTAGAAATCATCTTGGGGTCCGTTTTGAAATACTTCGGGAGTTATGGTGAATATTAATGGAACTCTTTGAGCGTGAGCGCCCATACCTATAGTGAATTTTCTTTTTTGGAAAGTGACTACATTTTTTCCTAGTAATTCAGTTATTTTTGCCTTCAACTCTTCTGGGCTATTGCTGCGATCAGGATTTTCCATAGTTTTTATTAAAAATAATTAAATAGCTTTAAGCATAGCACTGAATTGTAGTAAGTCAATTTCATGCCTTGGCCCGTGCTTTGATTCTAGACAAAACTAGAATTCTTGCCTAAGATCTTTAATATGAATAGAAAAATACGTTCCGGGGCTCTGACCGGCCTTCACGGAGAGAAAAATTGGTACAAGAGGGGAGCGGCGCGGGCGATGATGCGGGCGGTGGATTTTAAGGAGGAGGATTTTGACAAACCTTTGATCGCGGTAGCTTCACCTTATACCAATGCGACTCCGTGCAATGATCATATCGATCGATTGGGGCGTGTAGTTATGGATGAGCTGAAGCGGGTTGATGCGATGCCGTTGATTTTTGGTACGCCGATTGTTAGTGATGGCATTACGATGGGCACGGATGGAATGCGTTATTCTCTGGTTAGTCGGGATCTGATTGCGGACTGTATAGAGACGATGATTGATGCTTATTATTGTGATGGGGCGGTGACTTTGGGAGGTTGTGACAAAAGTATTCCGGGAGCGGTGATGCCTTTGGCGCGTTGTAATGTGCCGAGTGTTTTTGTTTATGGAGGAACGATTTTGCCGGGAAATTATAAGGGCAAAAAGATTGATATTGTTTCGATTTTTGAGGCGGTGGGGGAACATGGTGCGGGCAAGATTTCTGAGGAAGATTATCACGGGGTGGAATGTGGGGCCTGTCCTGGTGCGGGTTCTTGTGGAGGAATGTATACGGCCAACACGATGGCTTCGGCTTATGAGGCGATGGGGATTTCACTTCCGGGTACGGCTTCTTTGCCGGCGGTTAATGTAGATAATAAAATTTCTGCTGAGAAGATTGCTGAATGTGCGCGTGCTGCAGAGGCGGTTGTTAATTTGATTGATAAGAGGATTTTCCCAAAAGATATTATGACTTTTGATTCTTTGTCGAATGCTTTTGTGGTGGCGATGGCGCTGGGAGGTTCGACTAATGCGGTTTTGCATTTGTTGGCGACTGCGCGGGAGGCTGATGTGGATTTCACTTTGAAGGACATGGAACTTTTGGCCAAAAAAACTCCATTACTCGCGAACATGAAACCTTCTGGCAAATATATGATGTTGGAATTAAATGAAGTTGGTGGAGTGCCATTGGTGATGAAAGAACTTTTTGATAATGGCATGATCAAAGGCGATTGTATTACGGTTTCTGGTGAGACTGTTGCGAAGAATCTGGAGTCAGTTGGATCTATTCCTGAGGGACAAGATTTGCTTTTTCATGTGGCCAAGCCTTATGGGGTGCCGGGATCACATATTCAGATTTTGCATGGAAATTTGGCGGAAGAAGGTGCTGTGATGAAATTAAGTGGCAAAGATATTCCAGAATTTACTGGTCCGGCCAAGGTTTTTGAAAAGGAGGAAGATTGTTTGGATGCGATTTTGGCTGGCAAGATCCAAAAAGGCGATGTGATTGTGATTCGTTATGAAGGTCCAAAAGGTGGTCCGGGAATGCGAGAAATGTTGGCGCCGTCGTCGGCTCTTGTTGGTGCGGGACTGGGCAAAGACGTTGCTATGATCACGGATGGTAGGTTTTCGGGTGGAACTCATGGAATAATGATGGGGCATGTGGCGCCGGAAGCTTATGTTGGTGGATTAATTGCATTGGTTGAGGAAGGGGATGAGATTGAGATTCGGCCTTACGATGGAAGTGTGAAGTTGAATGTTTCTGATGAGGAAATCGCTAAACGTCGTGCTAATTGGAAAGCTTTGGAGCGAAAGTGCAAGCGTGGTATTTTGTCAAAATATCGTAATGCTGTAAAATCAGCATCAGTTGGGGCAGTTACTTCTTAAAATAAATTTATTATGACTGGAAAAATTATGATGCCACAGAGCACAGTTGATCGTGCTAATGCAGCACCTCTTGATGCAGTGAGGATGAGTGATGTTGATACTGCAGCTCATGGAAAGGCTATGCTTAATTCTATGAGAGGAGGAGTTAATGATGGTGTAACTGGTACATTATCTGAACTAAAGGCTGGTCGTATTCCACTTTCAGCAATTACAAAAAGTTCTTCTAGGGAATATGCTAAGCCTGATGAAGATGGAAGTAGATTTTTTACTGAAACTTCCGTCATGGGAGATGGCTCTACAAAGAAGGAGAGTGGAATTGAGTTGAATGATGAGAGTTTTGATTTTGGAGTGTAAAACAAAACCCCGCTTTCGCGGGGTTAATATGTCTCAAGTTGTTCGTAATTTTGATTGATCCACAATCAAGTTGTGGATGTTATTTTTTCTTCTTTTTCAATTTTTCGTACTCTCTTTGAAAGAAACGTACGGCATTCAGACATTCTTTAGCTTTTTGATTGTCTGGTTCGATTTGAAGAGTTTTTTTGAAAAGTCCTGCTGATTTATTGAATTCTTTTTCATTTAGATAAAGAACTCCAAGGTCGTTTAGGATCAATGGATCATTTGGGGCAAGAAAAAGTGAACGTTCAATAATGACGATTCCTCTTTTCTTTTGTCCGTTGTGAAACATGCTCCATCCAAGACATCTTAGGATTTCAGGGTGGTTAGAATAAAGTTTGTCCGCACCTTCTAATAGTGAGACTGATTCTTTCCATTTCCCATTACAAGAATAAACAAATCCGAGCAAGTAGCATGCATTTGCAGATGCTTTGTCGAGTTTGATTGCTTGTTTGAGAGCTTTCTCTGCTTTGCCATATTGACGAAGGCTGAGATAGTTGTCGCCGATTTCTTCATAAGCTTCGACACAGCTTAGATCCCCTGCAAGAACCTTCTCACAGATACGGATCGCTTCGAGATGTTTTCCTTCATTTTTCTTTTTATCCGCTTCCTCGATTAGCGGATTAATTGTTTTTGTTTGAGACATATTTGTTTTGATTTTTATTTTTTAAATCTTGCAAGTATAGCGGAATTGGGGAGGGAATGCAAGGGTTTAGATTTCTGTATACTAGAAAAGCCCAAGATCTCAGGTGAAACGATGGGCTTTTGATTGTGTTTTAGTTGTTTATTATTCGCAGACCGAGTCACCCTTTGCACTGGTATCTCTTTGTATTTTATCAATGTCGTTTCCAGTTGCTTCTCTTTCTTCATCAACTGCTTTTTGGCATATTGTTACAATGTTCCTTATTAGGTATTCTAGTTGGATATTGTTTAATTGTGGATTGTTACTGGTTGTTATGTTTGGACTTTTTTCTCTTCCATCTATTGATAGCACATTTACTCTATCGGCTGATTGATCATTTGGGTTAATGAGATCAAATGTGATTCCGTGGTCGCTAATTGTTATTATGCCAGTTGAGTTTATGCTTATTTCTAAATCACTGTTTTCTTTTTGTGTCATTTTGAGGGAGAAGTCATCGGTTTTTTTGTCTATTTCGCTGCCTCCACCTTCTAAGAACGTTCTTCTTACTCTTAAACAATTTACAAAACTTGGGAATTTGTCATTGATGTCTAATAGGTGAGTGCGAGCTGGTTCTTCGTGATTAGTTTCCATATTTTTTTAAGTTAAATAAAGGACCTCATTATCGCTAGTGATTGGGGCTTTGTCAAATTTGGTGATTGAAGGAGTTTTAGACTTGGCTTTTGAGAAATTTCTTGAAGTCTTTGGAGAGTTCTTTGTGTTTTAAGGCGAAATGAACCACGGCTTTTAGGTAACCCAGTTTGTCTCCTGTGTCGAAGCGTTGGCCTTTTATTTCGGCGCCAAAGATAGGGGAGTGTTTTATATAACGTTTCATGCCGTCAATCAGGCGTATTTCGCCATCTTTGTGGCCTGAGCCGGCTTTTTCGAGGTCTTTGAGTAGTTCAGGGGTTACGATGTATTTGCCGGTTAGAGCGAAGGTTGAAGGTGCTTTGGATGGTTTGGGTTTTTCGACCAGTGAAGTGACTTGCATTCCATCTAGTCCCGCAATTCCATATTTGTCAGTATCTTTTTTTGGAATTTTTTCTAATGAAATTACCGGTGCTTGTTCTTTTTCAAAAACTTTCATCATTTGTTTCAGTGGGGGGACTTTTGCATCCCAAATATCGTCTCCGAATAATACGGCGAATGGTTCATTGGCGACAATTTCTTTGGCGCAGAGGATGGCGTGGCCGTCACCTTTTGGAAAGGGTTGGCGTACGTAAATGAATTTGGCCATTCTTTCGATGCGTTCCAGTTCTTTGAGGGCTGCAGTGCGTTTATGTTTGCGGAGATGGGCGTCGAGTTCGAATGAAAAGTCGAAGAAATCTTCGATACTGCGCTTACTGCTGCCAGTGACGATGATTATTTCTTTGATTCCTGATGCTACAGCTTCTTCAGCCAAGTATTGGATGCAGGGTTTGTCGACGATTGGGAGCATTTCTTTGGGCTGGGATTTTGTGGCTGGCAGAAAACGAGTTCCAAATCCGGCTGCCGGGATGACGCATTTTGTAATTTTCATGCTTTGATCTTAATGACCTTTGTTCTTTCTACTTCTGATAATGGAATGTGGATTTCGAGGATGGATTTTTCAAAAGATGCTGAGATTTTCTTTGGATCGGCTTCGAGTGGCAATACGATTGAACGGGCAAATGGTCCCCAAAAACACTCTTTTGTATAAAAACTGTCAGCTTGTTCTTCGGATTGAGCTTTGCGTTCTCCTCTTATTACCAATACGTCGTCGGTGACTGAGACTTTGATGTCTTTCATCTCTACGCCAGCGATTGGGGCGCGTACAACGATTTTTTGGCCGCTTTTGAAGACGTCGAGGGATAGTTGGCCCACTTCTTTTGGAATGGGTTGATCGTCGTCTGGAAGAGGGTGAATTTTGATGCTACTTTTTGTCATCTGCTTTGGTTACTGTTGGACTGTCTTTTTTTGGAACCTTAATATCTTTAAAATATTTGGCGAATTCTTTGCCGTTCATATTTTCTTGTTTGATCAAGTCTTCTGAAATTATGGTCATTAATCCTTTGTGTTTTCGGATCAAATCTTGGCATCTGCTGTAAGCTTTGTTGATTGTTTTGTGTACGAGTTCATCAATTTTTGCTGAGAATTGTTCAGAGTAATTTTTGGTGTGGCCGAAGTCTTTTCCAAGGAAAATTTCATCACTTGAACCTCCAAGAGCTAGTGGTCCCAGTTCGCTCATTCCGTATTTAGTGATCATTGCGCGTGCCATCTTTTCGGCTTTCTGTAGGTCAGAAGATGGACCTGTAGAAGTTTCTCCGAAGAAAGTTTCTTCTGCTACATATCCTCCAAGTGTCATACATAGTTGGTCTTCGAAAGCAGATTTTGGCATGTAGTTTTTTTCTTCATTTGGGCGAGACCATGTCACTCCGCCGGCACTTCCACGTGAAACAATTGATACTTTGTGGATAGGATCACAACCTTCTAACATGTGTCCAACAAGAGCGTGTCCAACTTCGTGATAGGCTGTTAGTTTGCGTTCTTTTAGTGACATAATTCGTGATTTGCGTTCCGGTCCAAGTACTACTTTTTCGATGGATTGTTCGATGTCGTGCATGCTGATTTCTTTTTTGTCATGTTTTGCTGCGAGGATTGCTGCTTCGTTCAGGAGGTTTTCGAGATCTGCACCGGAGAATCCGATGGTTCCTTTGGCGATTAGTGTGAGATCAGCATCTTTTGCGAGTGGTTTGTTGCGAGAATGAACTTTGAGGATTGCCTCACGAGCTTTGAGATCTGGCATGCCAACAGTGACTCGGCGGTCGAATCTTCCAGGTCTAAGTAGTGCCGGATCGAGGATGTCTGGGCGGTTTGTACCAGCCAAAATAATGACATTTGTACCAACTTCAAATCCGTCCATTTCTGTTAAAATTTGGTTTAATGTTTGTTCTCTTTCATCGTGTCCTCCTCCCATTCCGGCGCCTCTGTGGCGTCCTACAGCGTCGATTTCATCGATAAAGATGATGGCAGGTGCGTTTCGTTTTGCTTTTGTGAAAAGGTCTCTAACTCTAGATGCACCAACACCGACAAACATTTCTACGAATTCTGAACCTGAAATACTAAAGAATGGTACGTCAGCTTCTCCGGCTACGGCACGAGCCAACAAAGTTTTACCAGTTCCCGGAGGTCCTATAAGGAGTACTCCTTTTGGAATTTTTGCTCCCATTTTTCGATATTTTTGTGGTTTCTTCAAAAAATCTACTACTTCTTCCAGTTCTGCTTTGGCTTCTTCAACTCCCGCAACATCGTCAAAAGTAGTTTTTTGTTTAGTTTTGTCATAGGTTTTGGCTTTGCTTTTGCCAAAAGACATTGCTGAATTGTTTGCTCCTTGTGCTGAACGCATCATGAATACAAAAAATCCGATGATAAATATAAAGGGTAATAAGTTGATTAGAAGGTCAGTCCAAAAACGGTTTTTGGCGACATCTTCGATTCTTACAGGTAGATTTGCGATTACTTCTTGATCTACACCGTTTTGTTCGAGGATATCGTAGACTGAGGATCCTGGTTCTTTGATTACAACTTGTTTGGAGGCGTCGGCCAGTTCGATGTTAATTGTGTTTCCGGCAACACTGATTTGTTTGATTGTTCCGGATTGTACTTCTTTTACGAAAGTGTTGATCGCTATTTCTTCAGGAGGAGTGCCGCCTGAGGAATTGAGCATCATAAACGCTGAGATCAATAGGGCTGCGATAACTAGATATAAAAAATTATTATTTGGCTTTTTTGGGCTCATTTTTGCGGGCATATAAAATCCGTTAATTGCTGGGCTTCATACTGGACTTTTTTCTAGTTTTTTTCAAGCTGAATCAGGCCTTTTCCGATGGTCAAAGTTGCCTTTCCTAGTTTCTTTTTTTTGTTGCCGATGTTTGTATGGATTAGAGCGAGGCATTCTTGGATGTGAATATTTTCGATGTTGCGGGTGTTGCCGATTAATTCTTGGTACATTTGGCGGAGAATTGTTTTTTGTAGTGGCAGTGATTGTTCTTTAAAAGGTTTTGCTAAGTTTTTGTGAGTTGTAATGTGTTTTTTGGCTTCTTCATTTAGATATAGTTGAATTTCTCTGAGGTTTTTGGCGTTTTTTGCGTAAGTTTTGGCGATTGAAGGGTTTAGTTTTTGTAATTGGGGGATTACTTCGTTGCGTAGGAAGTTTCTGGAATAGGTGTTGTCGTCATTGCTAATGTCTTTTTCAAAGGCGATTTTTTTCAGTGCGAGGTATTCAGTGATTTCCTTTTTGGAAAATTGTAAAAGAGGACGGAGGAGATTGCCGTCGAGTTCTTGCATGCCGGAGAGTCCCTGGAGTGATGCTCCGCGAATGAAATTTAATAGTGCGGTTTCGAGATTGTCGTCGGCGTGGTGGGCGGTGATGATGAATTTGGCTTGGTGTTTTTTGGCTAATTTGTTGAAGAATTTGTAGCGAGCTTTGCGGCCGTTTTCTTCGAGATTTCCTTTTTGTGCTGCGATTTTCTCTTTGTGTGATTCTGGATTTTTGGCGATTTTTTCTACGAATTTTTGATCAGCATCGGCTTCGTCTCTGAGTTGGTGGTTGAGATGTGCGGCAATGGTTTTGCAGGGAAGTTGTTGGAGAAAGTGCAGTAGAAATACAGAATCTGCTCCACCAGAAATTCCAGCAATTACGGTTTCTTTGCCAATATATTCTTGAAGTTTTGCTAATACTTTTTTCTCTAATTTTTTAGCTTCTTGGGCGTTCATAATTGAGTTAATTGAATGATTTCATCAAAATTGTCATCTGTAGCAGCTTTATTTGGGATTTTTTTCGAACATTTTGTACATTCTTGCATAATCATCCATCCTTTTTTTCCATTTTGCTCAGCTTTGATCGGTTTCATCAATGATTTACACTTAGATAGTCGATCTCCAGGTGAATTTTTGTCCAAATGGAGGCTAAATAAGCATTTCCTACAATGATTTCGGCAAGAACCGCCTAATTTAGGGTTATTTTCGCCACAATTCTGGCAAATGAATTCCTCATTGATTACTGTGAAGGACATAATCTGATTGTGGTTGAAAGGCTAAGGTTAGTCAAACACGCCCCGCTTGACAAATAAGCATTTTACTGCTATGGTTTGCATCTTATTTTAAAAATGCTTAATATGATTGAGTTTGATCTAACAGATGTTGCTGTAGATGATGAGGTGGCTGAAAATGAAGCTGCTTTGACTTCTCCTCGTGATGCAATGGGTGATTTTCTTTCTACAACCATTGAGGTGAAGCGTAGATTGATTGGTAGAAGGGCCGATGTTTACATGCAGTATCGTGGGGCGGTTAATCACTTGGATGAGGCTATTGAGAATCCTGGGAATCATAGGGAGAGTTTTGCTAGGTTTTTATTTGATCACAAGAATGAGATTGATGTGTTAACTAGTGCTTCTGATCGTGATAGTCGAGAGGGTAGGAGGGCGGATATTTTAAAACATTGTGTGTTTAATAAATATGAATTTCCTGATGGAGCTGAATTTCAGAGTGATTTTTTGGATAATATTGTTACGAGAGTGTTTGAATTGTCTGGTCATGCTGTTTTGTCGAAGCATTATGCTGAGCTTAGGGGGGAATTGGGTGATAAGGCAGAGCTTTTGGAGGGGAAGAAGGGGTTTGAGTTGTTTAGTATAGTAGTTGGTTTGCTTAGAAGTGTTTTGATGAAGTCTCTCGGGGAAGTGTATTATGAAGATAGGTGGTCTCGTAAAGAAGATCCTTTGATGCGTGCTATTGCATGGTTAGAAGAGGTGCTTAAGAGTGAGTTAACGCTAATGAGGTTGTTTTTTGATGCTGCTGAACAGGATGGTTCTTCGAAGGGTTTTATGGATGTGTACGCTAAGGATGTTAGTGATATAGATCGGATGATAATGGCCTTAGTGAGGCCTGAAGAGATTTATGAGAAATCTAATGGTCTTATGAATTGTTATGAGGATCTTGAGGATGTTAGTGAAGAGATGGAATTGGTGAAGTTGAGTAAAAAGGTTATTGAGTTGATTAAACCTGAGCTTGAAAGATTGCGATTGAGAAATAAGTTGAAATTAGCAATTGATATGGAAGGTGTTGGTATTGAGGATGTTGTTAAATTGATGGATTCATATGGCATAAAAGCTGGTGAAATTGTTAGTGGAAAAGATATTTGGAAGATGCATTTGTCATTGCCTATGATGCTTTTTATGTTCCATACTTCTATTAGTTTGGGTGAGGTTCCTTATATTTCTGGACCATTTTTTGCTTTTGCAGCATGGCAGGAGGCTGAACATTTCTTTAAATTTTCATCTAAAAGGCGTTTAAAGAAACTGGAATTGGAGAAGGTTGTGAGTGGTGATTTAGTTAAAGTAACGGTAGACGAATTGGTAGAGTTTTTATGGATTTGCAGTCTTTGCATACTCAACATGCTGGAATTGAAGATAGGGATGAACGTCAGGTTGCTGTGGAAGTTGGGAGAGAGGTAGCAAAGATATCTCGGGAATTGAGGGATGCTTTAGAGAAGGTGTGATTTCTAAGGAGTAGTTCGATTTAGTGGGTTCTAGCCGTTGAAAAAAAGGCTATTTTGTGCTAGAATAAGAGGAAATATAAAAATAAACATGCATAAGAAATCTATAACATTAATGCTTGGAATTTTCCTTCTTACAGGGGTGTTTCTGCATGCTGGCTATAACTTTTGGCAAAATGCTATTTCTGATGACAAACTTGCGACAGTGCAAGAAGAGTTAAAGGAAGTGGAAGGTAAATTGCTTACTCTTCAGAACAAAAAAGTGGAGGCTGCAGTGGCGGCCAAACGTACTTTGGATGATTTTGGGGATATTAGAGTGAGGTGGTCCAAGGTTTTAGATACGATTTTGGAGACTGTTCCTGATAACAAAGTGGATATTCTTTCATATTCCGGTACTGGAGGTGATGAGCTTAGTATGAGTGTTAAAACGACTTCTGGAAGCGTGGAACCGTACTTTGATATTGCGGATTTGATTCAGGCTTTTGATGAAAGTGATGATTTTGAAAACAATTTTGTCTCTTCTATTGCCAAAGGAATTTCGGAGGAAGGGGCTGAGGTTTTGACTTTTAATTTTTCGACTCGTTATATAGGCAAAGATGTTCTTGCTGAAGCGAGATCTCGTTAACCATTTACAATGCTCAATCAAAATGAAGAAATTGCAGTGCATAGAAAGGCTGATAAAAGGCCTGTAATTGGTGCTTTTTTGATGGTTATTGCTATTGGGTTTTATGTATTTTTTTCACGAGGACTTGCAGGAGGAGTAGCTGAGGCTAATGCTCGTGTGGGTGAAGTTCGTGATCGAATTGAAGAGATTTCTGATGAAATTGCTGGGCTTTTGGTAGCGCAGGAAGAGTTAGGAATTGATTCTGAGGTGAAACGTTTGGAAAGTAGAAATGCTATTCCTGAGGGATTGTTTCAAGATGAAATTATTCGAGATTTGATTGTAGTGGCAGGGGATCATGATGTGAATTTGCATTCAGTTTCTTTTGGTAAAAGTGGATCTGCCAGAGATGGCATTGGTTCAGTACAAATTAATGCCAGTTTTGATGGGAATTATTCGGATTTGACTAAGTTTTTGAAGGGTATGGAGGAAAATGGACGTTTGTTTAGAGTGAATTCTATTTCAGTGCAGCTATCGAGATTGGGGGTGAATCAATCGCAAAGAGCGACATTTTCCCTAGCGATGGAGGCCTTTTACCAATTGTAGATGCTTAAAGTTAAAGGGCTAAAACAAGTGGCAAAGGTGCATCATTCTGCTAAAGCACAGGAGATTTTGGATCAGGTGAAGAGTTATAAGGAAGAAGTGAATGATGGGGTAGTTTATGGAGTTTATAATAATTCTAATGCTAGTTTGTGGGTGAGAATGGAGGATTTTTTTATTGATAGAGAAAAGGTTTCTTTGAAAACTAAATCATATTTTTTCCATATGTTGGCAGTGATGGTGGATAGTGGAATTCCTATTGTTACAGCGATTAAATCCTTGGCTTCGCGTGCTGGTAGTCGCAAGTTTCAACGTGTTTTGAATACGATTGTACATAGTTGTGAAGGTGGTAAGTCGGTGGCGGATGCGATGGGGAGATTTGATGATGTTTTTGATCAGTTTGAAATTGGAATTGTAAAAAGTGGTGAGGCGACTGGGCGTTTGGACAAAATGCTTTTGAAGTTGTCTAAAACTTTGGATGCGAGAAGTGATTTGCATATGAAGTTGTGGGCTGCTGCGATTTATCCGATCGTTGTTTTTACAGTTTTGTTATTGGTTTCTATTGGAATGTTGGTTTATGTTTTGCCGACTTTGCTTGAGCTTTTGGCTGAAAGTGGAGTGGCGCGTGAATCTTTGCCGCTTTCTACTAAGTTTTTGATTGTTGTGCAGAGTGGAATTGTGAATTTTTGGTGGTTGATTTTGTTAGTTTTGGCTAGTGCATATGGATTGTTTAATTTTTACAAACAAACTGAATATGGGGCTTTGAGATGGGATTTCTTTAAGTTAAAGCTTCCGTTTGCGGGTTCTTTGTTAAGAAAAGTTTATACATTGAGGTTTGTTTCGATGTTGGGAATTTTGATTGATGCCGGAGTGCCAGTTATTACAACTCTCAAAATTACTGGAAATGCGCTTAGTAATAGGGTTTATCGTTTAAAAATGCAGGAGGTTATTGCGGCGGTGAGGAGGGGTGAGAAGATTTCTGAATCTATTAAGGACTCTTCTTATTTGTTCTCGTCTGAGGTGGTGCAAATGCTTCGTATTGGTGAGCGTTCTGCTGCTTTGGCGCAAGTTTCGGAGAAGGTTGCGAAACAGTATGATCGAGAAATTGCTAATTCTTTGAAGAAGTTATCTTCAGTATTTGAACCGGCAATGATTCTATTTGTAGGCTTGTTTGTAGGTTTATTGGCGCTGGCGATTATGGCTCCGATGTTTAATTTGAGTGCTGCAGTTGGTAACTTTTAAAGATGAAAAAAGGATTCACATTAATGGAAGTTCTGATTGTAATAGCGATTTCTGCTTTTTTGGCGATGTTGGCTGTTGGTTCTTATAATAGTTATCGCAAAGGGGCTTTGTTGAATTTGGGTGGGGATCAAGTGCTTTCTGTGATTGAAGAAATGAAGTCCAAGGCGATTCATGATGATTTCGGTGATGCGCGCAAAGCGGCTATTGAAGCGGCTTTGGAGGATGGGGAATTGGCAGTTTCGACAGAGGATGATGGGCGTTGTTTTGGAGTTTTATTTGAAAATTTGGATGGTGAAGGTTTTGATTTCTATTCTTTTTCACAGGAATTTGTGGGGGAGAAGGTGTGGGAGGAGGGGGAATGGCGGTACAAAGGCTGTGTGGGGGACTTTGTGAAAATTGAGCTTTTGAGAGATCCCAATTTGCAGGTTGTTGCTTTGGAGGGGGTTGGATTTAGTTTTTGGATGAAATTTTTGCCACCGGATGGAGATATGGAATATTTTGTAGATTCGAGTTTTGATGAGGGATTTGAGGAATTGAAATTTGAAATTCAATATGGAGTTGATGAAAAATTTAAAAAGACCGTTGTTTATGACTTATAATATTCGCCAAAATCAGAAAGGATTTTCACTTGTAGAAGTGATGATCGCGATGATGATACTGACAGTGTCGGTAGTTACGGCGACGACTTTTTTGACTAGAACTATTAATGCGAATCGTAATGTTGTTAGTAATTTGCAGGCTTATTATTATGCGGTTGAGGGTATTGAAGGGGTGCGTAATGTGCGTGATACTAATTGGCTACATAATCGAGAATGGTTGGGTGCTGATTCAGTTGATTTGTGGGGAGGGGAGTTGCGTGGTGAGTTTGGATTACAGCTAAATCCTAGTGCGTGGGGTCCTGTTTCGACCGCTAACACTTTGTTTGACCTGTCCAAGTTTGCGCCCTTTAGAGTGGGTTCTAGCGTGCTTGATGACATTTATTCGCGTCATGTAACTGTCACTAAAGATGATTCTTGTGAGGATTGTGTTTTGGTGGAAGTGAGGGTGAATTGGAGTGAAGGAGTGCGTGATAGATCGGTGGAGTTAAAGGAAATTTTATCTAATTGGCAATGAATATTCGTAAAAACAATAAGGGTTTTACTTTAATTGAAATGTTAGTTTCGATGACTATTTTCGTGGTGTTTTTGAGTGTTTTGATCAATTCATATACTTCGATTGTTTCGACTCAACGTGCGGCCAATGAGTATAGGACGATGTATTCTGAGGCGCGTGGTGTTTTTGAAACTTTGGTAGGTGAATTGCGTGATGGCATGGTTGATTATGAACAGGAGGGGAGTTTGGTGGGGCCGCAAAAACAAATTTTGTTGGTAACTAAAGATGGTTTGAAAAAAACAATGATTCGTCATGAGTTTGTGGAAGGGCGGGGAGTATTGGTTTTGGATGAACAAAAGGTGGTGGATCCGACAGTGGTGTTTAATGTTGGGGATGGGCGAGTGTTGAATTCTGAGGTAAATGTAAAGGACTTCAAGATTTATGTTTCACCTTCTCGAGACCCATATGCTTTGGAAAATGTTACTTTTACAGAGTTTCAATTCCAACCAAAAGTGACTATTTTTGCAGAATTTGAGCAAGAGTTCGACACTGGTCGTACTTTTACTTTTGAGCTGCAAACAACTGTTTCCTCAAGAATTTATACCAAGTTTATTAATGAAGTTTTTCTCTGACATAAAAGGATCGGCACTACTCACCGCATTGATGGTGATGGGAGTTTTGATTTCGATTTCTTTGGTTCTTTCATCATTGGTGATGCGTGAATTGCGTGTGACCACTGGTTTGATGGACGCTGGGAGGGCTTATTACGCGGCTGAGAGTGGTGTGGAAGTGGCTTTGTATGGATTAAACAATGAGTTGCCGGGATGGCAGCCAGGGGATAATTTTGAGCCTCTGAGGGTTGGTTCGAGTGTGGCCGAATACAAAGTAGATAATCGTTGTAGTGCTTATCCTTGTTTTGAAAGTGGATTTGATGTTTCTACAGCGCCGTTAACGGCTTATTACGATGTTTTGGATTTGAATCAGTCGATCACTGTGCCGCTTTTTGTTTTGAAGGACGAAGTTGCTGTGCCGGTTGAGGATTTTACGGTGGAATTTTATGTATTGTTTGATCCGCAGAGTGATTTGAATTTTAAGGGTGGGACCAGTGGATGGGATGTGTTGAGGTGGAAGGTTTTGGGTATTAGAAATGGTGAAACGGAGACGATTAGTGATTTCACGGCGGCGACGCAGGTGGGAGGTGGAGATGAATTCGCTCAAACCGGTGCTAAGGAGCCGTCATGGTTCGGGACTATGCGTTGTAATTTGGGTCAGGGGCGTTATACCAGTGAAATTAATTGTATCGATTATGTGTCGCCAACACCTGTTTCGGCAGAAAATTTAGGTGATGAATTGGCCAAAACCTATATCGGAACTTGTCCTAACACTCACGCTCGTGAATACTATGATTTCCAAGGTAACCGTAATGGTGGTGTGGATAGTGAAAACATCCATTCTTGTTATTCTACAAAACAATTTCTACAAACTCACGACCTGAACTACCTTACTTTGACTAATTTGATGAATCCGTCCGCCCTGAATCCTGATAAATATGGGCCTGATGAACGCCAAGATCGTTCAAAAATCTTCTATCGTGTTGAATTGTTTGGTGGAGAGGGCACCGTTCGTGAATTCGCTGAAATCTCATCAAAAGGCTACAGCGGTGGCAATACTCAGTCAGTTAATGTAAAAGTACGTCGTGGCGGATTTATGCCAGTATTCAATTTTTCCCTTTATTCTACTTATAAAAAGAATGGTTATGGAGATTGGTATCAACAGTAATGGTGAGGGGCCGAAGATAGCGGCTTTGAGTGTGCAACCTTTGATGAATGTGGATCTTTTTCGTCAGATGACAATGGATTTGGAGGTGTTGATTTATACTACTGTTGCTACGGGGGCTTTTGTAGATAACTTGGTTCCTGTTATTGAGGAGATGATTGCTAGAGGAGCTGCTGTTTTTATTATTGCTGATGGAAAGGATGATCATGGGATCTTGAGAGCAGGAAAATATGATGCAGGGCTGTCTGTTTATAAAGCTGGTGCTATTCCTATACAGAAAATTAGTGAGAAAAATGGACAGCAGTTGCTGGATGCAATTTTGGAAGAATGGGCTAATGGTTTGCGTGGTGCTGAGCTTTCTAGAGTTATTGATAAACGTTTTTCATATACTCGTGAGGAAATAGAGGCAATGGGACATTTGAGACCTATTCAGGCTTATTATCGTGGGAAGTATTGGGATGTATTGGATGAGGAGTAGGAAGTGTTATTTTCTACACTCTCAGTCACTTTTTTGCTACACTCCGAGCCATGAGTAAGTTTTATATCACCACAGCGATCGCTTATGTGAATGCACCGCCGCATATCGGGCATGCATTGGAATTTTTGCAGGCGGATGTTTTGGCGCGTTATCATCGGCTCAAAAGTGATGATGTTTTCTTTATGTACGGAACTGACGAACATGGGGTCAAAGTGTATGAGACAGCGCAAAAAGAGGGTATGGAGCTGCAGCCTTTTACGGATAAATATGCTGAGCAGTTTCGTGAATTAAAAGACACTTTCAATCTTTCTAACGATCATTTCATCAGGACAACTGAGAAATATCACCATCTTGGTTCACAGAAGATTTGGAAGTTGATGGCGGAAAGAGGGGACATTTATAAAGATAAATATGAAGGTAACTATTGTGTGGGATGTGAACGTTTTATACCGGAAAAAGATTTGATTGATGGGAAATGTGAGATTCATAAAACGGAGCCGAAAGTGCTTGAGGAAGAGAATTATTTTTTCCGACTTTCGAAGTATTCTGACAAAATTAAAGCGGTGATTGAGAGTGGAGAGTTGGAAGTTTTGCCAGAAAATCGCAAGAAAGAGATTTTGAATATTATTGGTGAGGATGGGCTTTATGATGTTAGTTTTTCTCGGCCCAAAACTTCATTGCCTTGGGGTGTGGAGGTGCCGGATGATCCTGAACATGTGATGTATGTGTGGTGTGATGCGCTTTCTAATTACCTTAATGGAATTGGTTATGCTGAGGAAAGTGAACAGTTTAAAAAATATTGGCCGGCGGACGTACATTTGATCGGCAAAGATATTTTGCGTTTTCATGCAGGAATTTGGATTGGAATGTTGATGTCGGCCGGTTTGGATTTGCCAAAAGCTGTTTATGCTCATGGTTTTGTGACAAGTGAGGGACAGAAGATGAGTAAGAGTTTGGGGAATGTGGTGAATCCTATCGAATATATTGAGAAATATGGTTGTGATGCGTTGCGATACTTTTTGTTGAGGGAAATTCCGACTACTGATGATGGGGATTTTTCACATGATCGTTTTGTAAATGTTCATAATAGTGAATTGGCTAACGGAATGGGCAATTTGCTCAATCGTGTGGTGGTGATGTCTGAGAAGTATTTGGGTGGACTGACGCCTGAAAAACCTGAGAATGATGAGGATGTGGCTGGTGAGATGCAGGCATTTTTGGATAAGGCGATGGAGGGTTATGAAAAATTTGATTTAAAGGGTGTTTGTGAGACGGTTTGTGGATTGGTTTCATTTGGAAATAAATATATTGATGACAAAAAACCATGGGCAATGGCCAAGGAAAACGACGTTGATTTGCCGGTGGTGATTTATAATTTGATTGAAGTGTTGAAATTGGTGGTTTTATTGATTTTGCCAATCATTCCAGAGACTGCAGAAAAAATTGCAGGGGCAATTGGTGTGGATATCAAAAAACTGGATTTGACTTACAAATGGGGTGAATTGGAGAGTGGGGTCGCATTGAAAAAAGGTCCGATTCTTTTCGAGAGAATAGATGTTTAGTTTGCTTCGGCAGCTCCAATGATAATTTGAAGAATTGCTCTTACTATAGACCAGGAGAGGATTATTACTGCTAATCCGACAAGAGTCCAAATGAGGTGTTTTTTTGCTGAATCGATGGCTTCAGTGTCGGCTCCTGCGCGTGCAAAGGTCAATCCTGAAAAGGTGATCATTACAACAGCCAAAGGCGCTGCAAAGTTGAGTAGTGCACCGGAAATTACTTGTAGAATCAAGATTGCGCCTCCTCCTGCAGTTGCATCGACATTTTTGATGTCTTCTTCAATTGCGAATGGGGAATTTTCGGGACGGAATGATGGGTCTACCGTGTATGCATGAGCTACTAGTTGCAAAAGAACTAGAGCTGTTATTGTTAGTAGAATTGTTTTGAGAAATCTTTTCATTTTTATGTGGCGAAGAAATCAAATTGAGTTATTCCGGTAATTATTCCGTATGCTGCTGCCATTATTGCGATTCCGATTATGAGGTAGAGAATAATGGTTTTGGCTTTTGAGATGTCGTCGTCGTTGCCTTGTGAGATCAGATAATACATTGCTGCGACCACTATTGCGACGATTGTGAAGGCCATTGACCAGCCTAGAATTGCTTTGATAGCGTCTCCGATACCTCTTTCGATTGTTACTGCGGGGAGGTTGGCGATGGCATTTACTTCATCATATTCTTCAGCAATTTCGGGATCAGTTTCAGTGATTCGTGGCACTAATTCGTCAGCAGTTACAGCGAGTGCGCTGAGACTTAATGTACTGAACATTGTGATTGCGAGTGCTAATTTTGTGAGTAGTTTTTTCATTTTAGTGGTATTGCTGGTGTTAATTCTATGTCTGGATATTTTTCTTTCAGTTTTTCTATTTCAGCTGGGCTTAATTTGCTGAATGCTTCTTTTAATTTATTCCATGCTGGATCATCTAGTTGTGTGTCTTTTGTTGCATTGATTAGTTTTCCTAAATTTTCTATATTTGTGTTGCTACTTTCTTTTGGGGTTGGAGTATTTTCTTTTATGATGATTTCTTCTTTTTGCAAAATTGGTTCGAATTCTGGTCTTTCTTCTTCACTAAATTGGAAGTTACCGACAATTGCAACGATTGTGTAGGAGAGCATGGCGACTAAAAGTCCAACTATTGCGTAGATTGCCTGTTTTTTTGCTGATTCGACAGCTTCATCGTTTCCGTATGAAGTGACAAAACGTACACCGGAAATTATGAGGAATAAGAGTGAAATTGCTGCCACTAGTCCGACAGTTCCAACTGCAAATTTTGGTAAAACTGATTCAGTTAATGCTTTTCTACTGCCTTCCGAGAGGTCTGGGCCCGGAATGAAATCCGGTTTGGGTATGGCAGCGATCATCTCTATTTCTGGGCTTGCTGTAGCTAATGCTGGTGCAGCAGAAAGTGTGAGAGAAAGAGTCAAAAAGATGTAGAGAATTAGTTTTTTCATATTAAAATACGTAGAAATTTGGATTAATTGTATTGAGGATTAGTCCTGCCAAAAATAGTACTGCTAGTCCGGCAAGTGATCGAATAATACGTTCTTTTGCTGATGTTACTGCTTGATCGTCACCGGCAGATACTGAAAGTTGGATGCCACTGATCACGATTACCAGTACTGCAATGATTCCGGCCATTCTTGCGCCCCAACGATAGATCATTCCGATATAACCTTCGATGAGGGTTGTGCCTCCTTTGGATAGAATAATTTGGATTTCGTTACAACTGTAACCTACTTTGTATTTTTCGAGGGCTTTGTCACTGGTGAATTTGTAGGCTTCTTTGTCGCCACAACGGTTTTTTGTTAATTTTGGAATTCTTGTTTCTTTGGCAATTTGGCCTTTGTCGTTGAGTTCCCAATAACTTAAAAGATTTTGGAAACAAGTTCTTACTTCAAAATCTGTACCTGCTCCGGATGCTTCTTCTTGGAAAACAGTGGTGCTTTGTACAACTATGTATTGCTCTGTGTCTTTTATAGAAATACAGTCTGTCAGTTTATCAAAAACTTTTGCCATCTCTGATGCTTTTGCACCCAGTGCTACGTTGTTTTGGTATGTGTCACCGGCTGCTTCGACTGAAGGTCCCTCGACGTCTTCGCTAGTTTCGGCAGGAGTCCCTGTAGTCTCGTGTTCATCAGCATAGACAGCAGGATTTGCCACAGATATTAGTGCGGAAATCAGGGAGAAAAGCAGGAATTTTGCGATTAGTTTTTTCATAATTTAAGTAAAGATACTTTCTACGAATATTACCATTAGGTATGAGAAGAATGTTGCTAGTAAGCCAAAAATGACATATTTCACCATTTCTTTTGCCTCGTCAATTTCAGTAGAATTTCCTTGAGATAACATGAAACGGAAACCGGATATGATTAGTAAAAGAATTGCTAATGAGCCGATTACTCTGGTCATGAAATTTAGCACTGCGAGGATGAAGTTTACGATTGGGGAGTGTGGTCCTTGAAAGTAAGCTAAACCTTGGTTTTCAGTGGCATAAGTTGTAGTTGAACCGTCGTCATGTTCTATTTCTAATTCTTTGGTATCGGGAATGCTGAGGATGTTTTTTACGTTAAAGGTGCTGTCTCCGATGTCTTGGATGCAATTGCCGCTAGAACAGAAATAGTTACTGCCAAGAGAGCTGCAGTCTGAGTTCGCTTTACAACTGACGGCTGAGGCTGTTCCGCCAAAGCTGATTGCCAGAAGTGTGGTGAGTACTAATTTTATTAATAGTTTTTTCATGTTTATCCTTCAAATTCTTTAGGAATGTGGCGGAGGGCTTCTTCTTCTGAAATTATTCCGCCTTGATACAGTTCTGTGACTGCTTTTTTCATTGTTTGCATGCCTTCTTTAGTAGAAGTTTCGATTACAGAATTGATTTGATGGGTTGAGCCTTTGCGGATCATGTTGGAAATGGCGTTGTTTACAAACATCATTTCGTAAGCACCGACACGGCCTTTGCCATCTTTTGTTTTTAATAGATTTTGCCAAATTACTGCTTGTAGCGATTCGGCAAGCTGAGTACGAATTTGGTTTTGTTGGTCCATTGGAAACGAATCGATAATACGATTGATGGAATTTGCACAGCCACTTGTATGTAGTGTGGCAAATACTAAATGTCCTGTTTCCGCAGCGGTAATCGCTAATTGCATGGTTTCTAGGTCACGCATTTCTCCTATCAAAATGACATCTGGATTTTCGCGGAGAGCTGCTCTTAGAGCTTTTTGGAATGAATGAGTGTGATTTCCCACTTCTCTTTGTTGTACTAGGGACATTTGATTTTTGTGAATGTATTCAATCGGATCTTCTACAGTGAGAATGTGTTTTGCTTGGGTTTTGTTGATTTCGTTGATCATTGCGGCGAGGGTAGTTGTTTTACCCGAGCCAGTTGGGCCTGTGACAATCACAAGTCCGTTTTTCATTGTTGTGGTTTTTTTCATCTGTTGAGGTAGATGAAGTTCGTCCATTGTTAGAACGTTTTCGGAAATCAGTCTGAAAACCCCAGAAATACCTTTTCTCTGCGCAAACATGTTTACTCTGAAGCGAGAAATTGTTTCAATTTCGAGCGAGAAGTCGATGTCCAAAGTTTGTTCAAAGCGTTTTTTTTGTTCGTCACTGAGGATTTCTAATAGATATTCTTCAGCGATTTTTTTTGTGAGAATAGGGTGTTCCTTGATTGGCACTAGTTCTCCGTTGATACGCAAAATCGGTTTAGCACCTGTTGAGATAAAAATATCTGATGCTTTGTATTGAGCGGCTGTTCGAAATATTTTGTCTAATTTGAAGGCCATTTTTGTTTTGTTTTTTGTATCTACCTTTCTCTATATTATAGCAGAAAAAGGTCGCTTAAACAAGCGGTGTAGACTGTTTCTTGAGGCTATTTAGCGTGTGCGAGTGGGAACTTCCTCAAGCAAAGCTTTTTCGTATATTTCTTGTGGTTCGGAGTAGGTTTGATCGAGTGTTTCTATGAGATTGTTTAGTTCTTTAGTGGAGTTTTCTTTGATTACTTCTGTTTGTATTGGAGTTGTTTGGGTTTGTGGGCTTGGTTTTTCGGTCTTATTTTGAAAGAAAAGGAAGCTTGATAGGCCAATTACAACTAGTGCGAGAAGAGCAACGATGATTGTTTTGCCTCTATCGCTCTTTTCACCTTGGTCAAAATGAAATTGTACTTCGCTCATGCTTAAATGTCTAAATCTTCAAGTTCAGCTGAACCTTTTGGAATGACGTTTTCTATCGCCCCCCATTCGCTGTCTTCTATTTCGGGGATCACAAGTGTAATGTGGTCGCCGATCTCTGCTTTAAAGTATGTTACAGAGGCTAGAATGACGTTGTAGGCTTTGCTTTGTGCTATTACTTTGTATTTTCCGTCTTCGTAGGTAAGAGTTCCGATGATTCGTTTGCGTTCGACGGGACTTATTTGTTTGTAGCGGAATGTTCCGTCCTCTTTGATAGTTAGTTTTAGTATGTCGCCGGGTACTAATTTTGATTTACTGGCGTAGTTGGCTGGGACTGGATATTCCTTGTCGTTTTGGTCAGTCATTGTTTGTCCGTTGAAGACACCTTCTACGATTTGGTCATTTTCATTTTCTTCTGAAATTGTTGGTAGATCTTTGGCAAGTTGGGTATAAACTGATTTGCCGGGTGCACCACTTAGTTCGTTGATTAATTGTTTAGCTGATCGTAAATTAGATTCAGCAGATTCAACCATTTCCTTTATCAATGCTAGTTTGGAAGCTTGTGACATGTTTGTTTGTTTTTATTTTTTTTCGACCTTAATTATAGCAAAAAATGACGTTTTTCTCAACTGTGGGGACTTGACCTGTTTAGATCTTTGTTTTCAGGTGTTTTTCGAGAAAAGCACGTCGTAGTTGCCCAAAATTGGAGAATATTCGAAATGTGAATACGACGGTTACTGCGAGGTAGAGGTCGAGGCCTAGTTTTTCTCCGATGTAAGTGATTCCTAGGGCCAAAAGTACATTAAATACGAGGCCGGTCAAAAAGATTGTAGTGTTGTATTCCTCTTTTGTAGCTTGGGCTTTTGCGGCACCAAAAAGTGCGTCGAGTATGCCAATAATGCTTACTGCTGAATATTTGATGTATTCGATGGGGATGGTTGTGTCGATGCCGAAACCGATGATGATTCCTACTAGGATTCCGATTATTGCCCAAGGCATGTGCGTGTGGTTATTTTCTTTTGTATATTATCTTATCTCCACTGCCTCCTGCAATTCTCAAGTCGATGTATTCCAATGCTTCGCTGTAGATATCTAGTTTTATGAGTGCTTTTTTCAGTTTTTTGAATTGTGCATCGTAGGATTGTTGAGTGTCGATCCAAATCACGAAATCTTTTTCTGTTCTTAGGTGTAATTCGCGAGCGGTTTTTTTATAAGTTATTTCTGTGATATTGAGGGAGAATTTGTCTTCGAAATGTAATACTGCATCAAGAATGTATTTTAGTTTGTGGGCATCAATGACCGCTTCATCTTTGTTTATGGGGTTGTCTTGGTACATTGTGATTAGAGGGAGGGTGTTTTTTTTGAGGTCTTCTTTCACGGCGAATCCCATGCTATTGAGGATGTAGCTTTTGTTAATGTTTGGTGTTTTTAGCGCTAAGTTGCTTATTAATGGGAATTCTTCGTATTTTACGACGATGGTGTTGGGGTAGTCTTTGCTGACTTGAACATTGTTGATGCTTGGGAATGCAGAGTTTATTTTTTCTTCTAAATTGTTGGTGTTTAGGAGAGGGAGGTTTTGATTAAGTGCGGAATTGATTTTTTCTGGTATTTGAGCCTGGATTAGGGGGTCGCCGGCTTCATTGGCGATTACTTTAATGTTTTTGCTGAGGAAATATTTGGAGAAGAATATTGCGTATATAATTGAAATTAGGATAAGCAAAAAGATTGTAAGTCGAACGAGTCTTCCTATACTGGAAGTGATTCTCCTTATCCTGGAGCCACTTTTTCGATTTTTCCTGTGGATTTTTTTTACTTTTGGGCTACTCTTGCCGTAGACAAAATTGAATTTCCTTACTTTCTTTCTTTTAAACATAATTTCAGTATATGGATTTCGCAGGGGCAGTCAATTACGAGGATTTAAAGGGTTTTAAGCAGGCGGATTTTTCTGTGGAAAAAGTTCAGGCTTTTGTGGATGAGATTGACTTGTCTAAGGTGAAATTTGTGCATGTGGCTGGTTCGAAAGGCAAGGGCTCTGTTTCTACTTTTGTACAGCGATATTTGACTGAGAGTGGTTTTAAGACTGGGCTTTTTACTTCGCCTTGGATTGAGGATGAGCGTGAGTGTATCTCTATTGATGGGGAATGGGTTAGTGAGGGGGATTTTGCTTCTTTGATTCAGGACTTGGAGAGTGAGGAGGGGGATTTGACTCATTTTGAAATGTTGGTGGTGATGGCTTTGCGACACTTTGTGCATTGTGATTTTGTGGTCTTGGAAGTTGGTATTGGAGGACGTGATGATGCGACCAATGTTATCAGTCCGGAGCTCTCAATTTTGACTAGGGTAGAGAAGGAACACAGTGAAATCTTGGGAGAAAGTTTGAGTGAGATTTTGGATCACAAATTGGGAATTTTTGAAGATGCAAAAATGGGTTTGGTGGGGGAGCAGAGTGCTGAGGTTGTGGCTTTGGTTAAGGAAAAGTTACCGCATGCAAAATTTGTTCATGATTTTGGCTTTGACGAGAACGAAAACTTGGCTTTTGGGGCTCTTGAAATGATTTTGGGGCGTGTAGACAGAGCGCAATTTGAGGGACTAAATTTTCGACTAGTCGGTCGACAAGATCGTCGAGAAAATGTCGTTTTTGATGTGGCACATACTCCTAGTTCTGTGAATAAATTGTTGGAATATTTGGGTGATGGCGACTATGTTTTTCTTCTTTCTTTGATGCGGGACAAGGAAGTGGATCAGATTGTAGAGCTCTTGTCTAAGGCAGGGAGAGTTGTATTTGCCAATGCTCATGATGTGAGGGGAGTGCAGTTTGAGGAGGCGGTTGAGGATGTATTTGAAGCTTATTTGCATTTAAAGGCAGGACTAAAAAAAGACCAAGTCTTGGTGGTGACCGGGTCTCATTTTCTTGTTTCAAAGATACTTAAGCAGTTATCTGCTTAGTGATTCCAGCATCAGCTCTACGAGCACGAGCATTTGCTTTGTTTCTGCGGTTTCGGAGCTTGCTCTTAGGACGAATGTTGCCTACGAGACAATGCTGCTTACTTGCGTGTTTATTTGACATGTCTTACTTATTTAGATTGCGAGGGGGAATATAGTGATTTTTTCTCTGGAAGTCAACTTATGCTTCGCAATTATAGTACTTATTGCAGATGGTTTTGACGTTTCCACGTACGTTCATGTCGATACAGATTTTGGCTTTCTTTGGCTTAATAGCCTCAATAAAGTCTGTAAAAATCACTTCTGTAGCTGTTTCGTGGAAGATTTTCCTGTCTCGGAAGGCGTGGATGTAGATTTTGAATGACTTTAGTTCTAAGCACTTTTTGTCGGGTACGTATTGGATTGTGATTGATCCAAAATCTGGCCAGTTGGAAAAAGGGCAAATTGCGGTGAATTCAGGTGAAGAAATGCTAACCCAGTGTTCACCTGGACCTTGTTCTTGGAATTCAAAAGATAATAACGGAGCTTCTTCAGCTAATTCTTTGCGAATTTCTGAGGCTGAGCGTTCTTTGAAGTCTTTTCCTTCTTCGTATTGTTTGAAAGTTGTCATTATTTGTATGTTATTAGGTCTTTTATTCCTGCTTCTTTGAAGCCTTTTAGGCGTAGTTCGCAAGAGGGGCATGTTCCGCATGCGGGGCGGGTGCCATTGTAGCAGGTGTGGGTGAATTCGTAGAGTTGCAGGGCGTTTAGCTCGCTCATCATCTTTACGGTTTCTGCTTTTGTGAGCCACAACAGTGGGGTGTGGATTTTGAATTGTCGATCCATTGCAAGGCTGAGGGTTTGTTCAGCGGATTTGATGAATTCGTCACGACAGTCGGGGTAGCCGCTGTAGTCAGTTTGGCAGACGCCGGTGATGATATCTGTGATTCCTTTGGAATAAGCGTGAATTGCCGCGGCGTTCAAAAATACCAAATTTCTTCCCGGTACGAAGGTTGTAGGAAGCTTGTCTGTGTGTTCGATGGCGATTTCACTGTTTGTGAGGGCGTTTTCTTTGGGGAAAAGATCGAGTTTGATTGTTGTTAGTGGGATTTTTGTGAATTTGGCGATTTTGGCAGCACATTCTAATTCGATGGAATGTCTTTGGCCATAATCAAAACAGATTGCTTCTATTTCTTCGAAATTTTGTAGTGCCCAAGCGAGGCAGGTTGTGGAATCTTGGCCGCCTGAGAGTAGGATTAAACCTTTCTTTTGTTTCCCCATATATTGATGTGTAAACGTGGTGAGAATCGCAGGTTTTCTGATTTGCATATTTCGGCTAACCACTGCGACCTTTGTGTTATTTCCCTTTTACCGATTCCTTGTGGCATCAGCAATACTTTTTTACGATCTATTTTGTATTCTTTCAGGAATTCTTTGATTTCTGAGAGGTCTTCCGCGCTATCGACGACGAATTTGAAATAGGTTTTTTCTCGTGGGAAATCTTTTAATTTTGTTTTGTTTCCGCTGTTTTCAAGTTTTGGTGAGCAGTTGTAGTGATGGACCACGTCGTTGAGGAAAGTGTCGAGTGAGCCGCTGGTTTCGATTTCGACGTAATGATCGGGGAGCAGTTTTAATAAGTCGAGGATGTGTTGTTGTTGGAGTAAGGGTTCTCCGCCGGTGATTACGAGGTGTTCGCAGGGGAATTCTTTGATTTTGGCAGCGATGTCTTCGAGTTTCATTTTGCTGCCGGACTTCCTGTCCCAAGTGAATTTGCTGTCACACCATCCGCAGCGCAGATGGCAGCCGGATAGTCTGAGGAAGACGGCGGGTTGGCCGACTGTGATTCCTTCACCCTGAATTGTGTAAAATATTTCGCTAACTTGCATAGTAAAGCGATTTTAGACTAGATTAAGTCTATGAGAAAGCTACTTTTTGTATTGTTGTTTATTGTTGCATGTTCGACGCCTCCAATTAGTGCGCCCGTGGAGCTTGAAGAATACGACGGTTATGTGAATGAGCAATTTCATTTTCGTAATCAGATTCTGTCTGGTTTTGATGTGCTGGAAGGGGAAAGTGGTATTTTTATGAGTAAACCATCGCAGTATTTAGATAATCCTGGCAAAAAGGATGAGGAAATCATTTCTTATCGCATTGAGATTGTTGTGGAGGCCCAAGAAGTGCAGTATTTGAATTTGGCCGACTTTTTAATGAAAGAGTATGATGGCTACTCAGTGGAATATTTAGATGATGGGGTGATTGTGGATGAGTGGATGGATGATGATTCTGTGCGGCATTTTTATACTATGAGGGGCGATGTGTTGTATGACGCATACTTCAGATTACCAAGTGTGAGGTTTAATAATCACTTGAGTGGTTTTGATGCTTTTTTGGAAACTTTAGAATTTGATTTTTAGAGTCCTCGATTTGCGATTTCTTCTTTGATGGTGATGCCTTTTTTTAGGGCTGTTTTTACGATGTCGGCGGTTAGTTCGTAACCGAGTTTTGGGGCTAGTTCAGTGGCGGTGCAGAGGGAGTTGTCGAAGAGTTCTGAAATGTGGGAGGTGTTTATCTTTAGCCCTTTAATACATTTTTTGTTGAGGGTTGTTGTGGCGTTGCTGAGGATTTGCATTGATTTGAGAAGGTTGGCCATTATTAGTGGGCAGAAGACGTTTAGTTCGAATTGTGATTTGTGACAGGCGGTTTGGATTGTGGTGTCGTTGCCGAGGACTTGCATTGCGACCATCTCTACTGCTTCTGGGATTGATGGGTTGATTTTGCCGGGCATTATTGAGGAACCTGCTTGTACTGGGGGGAGAGTGATTTCTTGTAGTCGGGCTTTTGGTCCCATGCTCATTAGTCGGAGGTTTTGGCAGAGGTTCAAAAGATTGACGGCTAGAGATCTGAGTGATGCGGAGAAGTTCATGAATGAGTTCATGTTGTTGCTGATTTCGGTGAGGTTTTTGGCTGAAGTAAATTTGATGCCGGTTAGTGCAGAGAGGTTTTTGATCATTTTCGCTTTGTATTTCGGGTGGGCAGTGATTCCTGTGCCGACTGCTGTGCCGCCGATGCCGAGGATTTGTAGTTCTTGGGATTCGCGAATGATGAATTCGCGAGATTTTCTTAATGCTTGTGCGAATGAGTCGAATTCTTGGCCGAGTGAAATTGGAACGGCGTCTTGAGTGTGGGTGCGGCCGACTTTTATTGTTTTCTTGTGTTTTGTTGCGATTTTTTCGAGGGAGTTTTCAAGTTCCTTGATGGCGTGGAGGAGGGCGGGAAGTGAAAGTAATGTTGCGATGCGTGTGGCGGTTGGGATCACGTCGTTGGTGGACCGTCCCATGTTGATGTGATTGTTGGGGTGAAGTGGGCTGTATGATCCTTTTGGTTTTTTGAGAATTTCGTTGGCGCGGTTGGCGATCACTTCATTTGCGTTCATGTTGTAGGAAGTTCCGGCTCCGGCTTGAAAGATGTCTAGGTCGAAGGGGAATTTGCCTTTCATGAAGTCTATAGTTGCTTTTTCAGCAGCTTTCGCGTGTTTTGCGGGGATTAGGTTCAGCGAAGCGTTGCTTTGCATGGCAGCGAGTTTAACGATGCCGAGTGCTTCACGAAAAATGTCCGGTGCTTTTTCGCCAGATATTTGAAAATTATTAGTCGCTCTTACCGTAAAGGCGCCGTGGTAAGCTTTTTTATCTACTTTAATTTTGCCTAAACTGTCTTTTTCTGTTCTTTTCATTGGCTCCATATTATATTGATTGCATGAATTTTAAAAGATATTTAAAAGCTGGGTTTATTATTGGGGGTATTTCTTTGGCTTATAATATGTTGGTTTTTAGATTATTAGGCATAAATGTTCAGTATGATTTGGGTTTTGAAGGAAATGAATTGTTGTTTTTGATTTTCTTGAAGGGATTTGTGATTGGTGTTGTTTTGATGTGGCTTTTTAATGTGGCTTATACTCATTTGACCTCAAGTTCGGGTACGAGAAAGGATGAGGCGATGGGTATTATTTTCGCAATTTTTTATGCAGTTTTTTGTTTAGTAGTTTTCACTGTCGGTGATATTTTGCTTTTCGGTTCTTCGGAAGGCTTTATTTTGTTTTTCACTTTAGATGGTGTGGTGGAAAGTTTTATTGCCACTGTTCCGATAAAGCTCTTTCATAAGTGATATTTCCTTGATATTTAGGCGAAAGTTGTTAGAATGGGCGAGCTTTAATCAAAGGAAAATGTCTAGAAGATGTCAAATTACAGGTAAAAAGGGTTCTACAGGTAACAATCGTAGTCACGCTATGAATGCTACTAAGCGTAGATTTCTACCAAACTTGGTTACGAAAAAAGTGCTTGATCCTAAAACTGGGAGAATGAAGAGGATGAAAATCGCTACTTCTACTCTTAGAACATTGAATAAAACAATGCGTTAAAGCCTCCTTGAGGTTTTTCGTTTAAAACTAAAAGAAGCCCCAGTGATGAGGCTTCTTTTTTGTTGTTTGAGAATTTACCTTTAGAGAAGATTCATCGCTACGTAGATGACACCAACTCCAAGACCAGTAGTTAGAAGTGCCCAGAAAACGACCATGTTGTCGTTTTTGAAGAAATCACCCCACATTTTTTTGACCCATCCAGGTGACCAAAACCAAACTAAACCTTTTACTAAGGCTAGCCAACCAAGGATAGGAACTAGAACGTTCCAACCTTGAGCGTTTAGATTCCACTCAATTGAGAGTAGGATAAATGCTAGGAGGAACATGAAGAGAGCAGAAACTCTCAAGATATTTTTGTCTCCGGCAAAGCTTTTTTGCAGCTTTTGAGAAGGCCTTTGGTTCAAAAAGTCCAGGTAGGCCAACTATCAACCAGAGAACACCGACTGCCGTTAGCAGAAATGCTGATGGTGTCATAGGAATGGGTTAGAGGTTGTTGCCATTACATCATTTTTGAGGTGCAAATGCAAGATTGGCTGAGGGGATTGTGTGTAGACATGTTATGATCTTGTTAATGGATTTCACAATTTTATACAGTTAGGGGTCGCGCTGGGGCTTGGAACTTTGGTTGGTTTGGAGAGGGAGCAGAAACATCAAGTTTTGAATAGACAGAGTTTTGCGGGAGTTCGTACGATGATGCTTAGTTCGTTGTTGGGAGTTTTGGCGTGGATTTTGGCGGGGGATATGGTGGCGGTTTTTTCTGTTATTACTGCGGGTTATTTGATTTTGGTGATTGCTTCTTATGTAATGACCGCCAAAAAGGTTGGGGGCCTGGGAGCGACTTCTGAGATTGCGGCGATGTTGATGTATGCGATTGGGGTGATGGCGGGAATGGAAAGGTTTTTGTTGGCGACTGTGGTGACAATGGTTTTGATTTTGATTTTGCATTTCAAACAGCTTTTACATGGTGTGGCCAAAAACATTTCTGATGTTGAAGTGTTGTCTGCGATTAAATTTATGATTATTGCGGGGGTGATATTGCCACTTTTGCCTAATGTGGATTATGGGCCTTATGGATTTTTTAATCCTTATATTGTTTGGTTGATGGTGGTTTTCATTTCGGGAATTTCTTTTATTTCTTATGTAGCAGTGAAGGTTTTGGGCATGAAGAAGGGCATTGGTTTGACGGGGTTTTTGGCGGGTTTTGTTTCTACAACGGCTTTGGCTTTGTCTTTTTCAGCTGAGAGTAAGAAACATAAAAGGATAGTGAATCCTTATGTGGTTGGTATGACGATTGCCAGTTCTGCCTTATTCTTTCGTGTAATGCTTGAGGTTTTGGTTTTGAATCCTTCTTTGTTGAAGGATTTGTGGTTGCCGATGACAGTGATGGGTTCTGTCGGTTTTGTTATCGCTTATTTCCTGTGGAATAAAAAAGAGGAGACTGTGATTAAGAAAGATTTTTTGAAATTAAAATCGCCATTCAGATTGGCTCCGGCTTTGATGTTTGGGTTTTTCTTTGCGGTGATTATTTTTGCGAGTAAATATTTGCAGGATTCTTTTGGTAATTCGGGGATTTATATGACGAGTTTGGTTTCTGGATTTTTTGATGTAGATGCAGTGACGGTTTCTTTGGCTAATTTGGCTAAGAATGGCTTGGCGCCTGAGTCTGCGGTAATGGGGATTACGATGGCGGCGATGGTGAATACTTTTTCTAAGTTTATGATGTTTGTGGTTTTGGGTTCTAGAAAAGTTGCTATGAGAATGGCTTTGGTTTATTCAGCTATGATTGGTTCGGGTGTTTTGGTGATGATGTTTGTTTAAGGATGTTTTTATGTTGGGGGCAAGCTGAATATGCTTGTTGTTTTTTTCGACAGCAATAGCCCTTAAAGCTTACTTGTAAGGCAAAAGGGTTTATTTTGAACTGTCGACATGCTTATTTTGGGGCTTGAAATAGTTTTTTGATAGGGCTAAAAAGTTAATAAGTATTTATTAAAAAACTTACTATGAGTGATTTAAAGTCTAGTGCTCAGAGGGTTGAGGTTCGGGACAAAATTCAGGGTAGGGAGCGTGATTATGATTCTTTTTTTGGAAGCAGCCGCATCATTTGGATTTGTCTTATGTGGAACTTGAGGAGAAAAATTTGGAGGTAAAGATGGAGAGGATAAGCGGAGTAACTAGTGATGAGATGCAGGATAAGTTTTTGACTTATTTGGCTGGGGAAAGTGGTATTAAAGCAGTGATTGTTTTTTTTACGGATTTAGAAGGACGTTTGCAGGCTTTGGATTATGATAAGAATTTTATTGTTGATTCACATGAGAATCTGACTTTTGATGGTTCTTCTATTAAAGGTTTTTCTGAGTTGTCACAGTCTGATTTGAGATTGGGGATTGATTGGACTTCGTTTAGATGGCTTCCAGCGGATCTTTTTGGTAGTGGCAAAGTGATGGTGTTTGCAAATGTTCGTGATCGCGATGGTTCACTTTATAGTTCTGATTTCCGTTCAAATTTGGTGAAGCTTTGTGCTCAATTAAAAAAGGATCAAGGAGTTATCGTGAATGTTGCGCCAGAGATTGAAGGGTTTTTGTTTAAAGGTGTAAAAGCAGAACAACAGTTTAATGAAGTGGAAGGTTTTGAGTTGGGGACTATGAGTGGTTATTTTTCCTCATTACCACAAGATACTCTTCGTATTTTTATTGATAAATTTGCCGAAGTTCAGAGAGCGCTTGGTTTTCAAAATGAAAAGGATCATCCAGAGGTGGCGCCGGCTCAGTTTGAATTGAATTTCCGTTATACGATTGCAGTGGATTGTGCTGATCAGATTCAGCTTTATAAACTTCTTGCGAGGCAGGTTGCGACAACTATGGGGCTGACAGCTTCGTTTTTGCCGAAACCAATACAAAATTTGAATGGTTCAGGAATGCATACAAATCTTTCACTTTCAAAAGATGGAGTGAATATGTTTTATGATGCCAAGGGTAAAGAGATGCTTTCGCAGGGTGCACATGATTTTGTGACTGGAGTGCTTTATCACGCGAAGGATCTTTGTTTGTTGATGAATCCCTCTGTTAATTCTTATAGACGTTTGGATCCGGCTTATGAAGCGCCAAATGAGATCAAAGTTTCTTCTGTTGATCGTGGTTCTATGATTAGAATTCCACTTGGCAATGAGAAGTCTGCGCGTATTGAGGTGCGAACAGTGGCGCCGGATGTGAATCCTTACCTATGTTTCTTTGCTATTTTGAAGGCTGGGATCAAGGGCATGACTGCGTCTATTGCTGAGCTTGAAAAGATGAAGAGGGAGGTTTATGAAAAAGATGTGGAAAAATTGCCGGGTGATATTTATGCAGCTTTGGCTGATTATAATGCTTCTACTTTCTTGAAAGATGAAATGGGTGCAGATAATCATCGGAAATATGCGGAGTTGAAGAGTGAATCTGCTGATAGGTCGCCTCGTGCTTTGGGGAGCAGTGTCAAAGCTGGTGAAGTTCTTTATCATCACGAAGTTACGAATCAATTGATCTGGGATAAATTCTAAATAAAATAGTTGAGAAAAGGGCTCTGGCGCTTGTGCTAGGGCCTTTTTTGTGTTTGAATGGCGCCTATTTTTAATTTTAAGTGAAATGGATACTTTGGAGGATAAATTTAATACGGAGGAGGGCTGCTATTCTGGCTATGGTGAGGTTGATGTTGAGCGTGACGGTGTTAGTGCTCAGGGAGAACTTGGTTTTGTGGGGGCGGGGCAGGATGTGAGATCTTTTACAAGAGTTTATCGGGAGGGGCAGACTGATCGTTCTGTGGTTATTTTTCCTGGCTTGGGAGAGACTTCCGCTCAATTTAATGGGGACTTTTTGACCGTTTTGATGAAGGTTTTGGGTGACAGTCTGGATAATACTGATATTCTGGCTGTTGATACTGTGGGTAGAGCGGTGAATGTTGAGGTTTATGGAGGTACACTAAAGGGTAGGGTGAAAGATGCGCAAAGTACTGTTGCTGCGCTTGATGAAGCGGGTAAGTTGGCTAAGGAGATTGTTATTATTGCTCATTCTGCCGGCTTTCTTGATGCTTTGGCGGTGATGAGAAATGTTGGTTCAAGGGTGAGTGATGTTATTGCTTTGAATCCAGTGGTTGATGTGGGGAAGTGGGAATTGGGATTTTTGGCGCCTAAGTTTGTTTGGTTGGTAAAGAAATATTTAGTTAGTACGTTTTTGAATGTTTTGAAAAATAAAGGTGGAGTAATACAGCTTCAGGAGCAGGATCATAATCGTATTATGTTTTCTGGTGATGAAAACGGTGATCATTATGTGAGGGGTTTTGATGATTCGTCACGTGTTTTTTGGGATATGTGTATGAAACATGGAAGGTGGTTTGATGATTTATTTGAGGAGGGTGGCGCTGCAAAGGATACGAATTTTCATATAATGAGAGGGCGTTATGATAAGGCAATTCCTTTTAAAACAATTGAAAATTGGATGAAAAGTATTAAGGGTAAGGTGAATGTGACTTTGGAAAATGTTCCTGATTTTGAGCATTCGATACCTTATACGATGAGTGATTTCAAGAAAGACACAATGGGGCTTTACTTGAAGAAAGTTTTGCCTGGTGTATAGTCGGAGCATGACTTTGTTAGAATCAATTGAAGTGCCGATGGGTGATCCTGCGAAGGATTTTTCTTTGAAAGCTACGGATGGTCAGAGATATTCTTTGGCTAATTTTGCTGATGCGAAGTTATTGGTGGTGATTTTTATGTGTAATCATTGTCCTTATGTGCAGAAGATTTGGCATGATTGGGTGGCTTTGCAGGAGGAATTCGAGGGAGATGTGCAGTTTGTGGGAATTAATCCAAATACTGCGAATGAAGAATATGATGAAGAGACAATGGAGAAAATGAAGGAATATTACGAGAGATATGATATGAATTTTCCTTATTTAGAAGATCCTGATCAGGCTGTGGCGAGTGAATATCAGGCTCAATGTACGCCGGATATCTTTGTTTATGGTGAGGGTCGCAAATTAGTTCATCATCGTTCTGTGACGGCTGAGGTATTGAAGGCATTGTTGGAAGGGAGGGAGCTTGAAGCGGAGAATTCGATGGGCTGTTCGATTAAGTGGGTTTAGATTAGGGTTAGGTAGTCGCAATGGATGAGGGCCTTTTGGCCCTTTTTTCCTATGATTTTTTTGGCGGCTTTGTGGCCGTATTGGGCTTTGCCGAGACCGATTTCTTGGCCGCTGTCTGAGATGATGCTGAGGATGTCGCCTTTTTCGAATTGGCCTTCGATTTTGGTGATGCCGATTGGGAGCAGGCTGATTGATCTTTCTTTAATTATCTTGGTGGTGCAGTCGTTGATGTGGACTTTGGCTTTGCCTTCTGCCATGGCGATCCATTTTTTCACCTGTTTTGTAGATGTTTTTTTAGCTGGGAATTCGCTGCCTTGTGGATTGGTGATGCAGTCTGGTTTTTGTCCGTTTACGATAAAGGTTTTGGTTCCTAGGCTGGCGAGTTTTTGGGCGATGTTTAGTTTTGTGGACATGCCGCCGCGTCCCATTTCAGATTTTTCTTGGGTGATGTGTTTTTTGCTAGAATCGTTGGGATTTTTTATTACTTTTCCTTTGTCGTCTAAAATCCCATCAACAGATGTCAGTAGGAATAATTGGTCTACATTCATCATTGAGGCGATTAGGCCGGCCAGTTCGTCGTTGTCGGTGAACATGATTTCGCTGACAGAGATGACGTCATTTTCGTTTACGATTGGTACAATTTTGTCGCGGAGCAGGGCTTGGAAACAGTTTTGCATGTTTAGGTAGTGCATGCGGTCGCGGAAATCTTCTTTTGTGGCGAGAACTTGAGCTGTGATGTATTTGTGTTTGGCAAAGAGTGCGGAATATTTTTCTAAAAGTTTTATTTGTCCGACTGAGGCGAGAATTTGTCTTTGTACTACTTTGTTTTTGCTGTGAGGCGTGACCAAGGCGCGTCCAGCTCCCATTGCTCCTGAGGAAACGATTATTACTTCGATGCCCTGTTTTTTGAGTTTTACGATTTGGGCGACGATTTGGGCCATTACCTTTGTGTTGAGGAGGCCATTTTCTTTGGTAATGACGTTGGTGCCGATTTTGATTAGAATGCGTTTCATGTTAAAGATTGTAGTGATGAAAGAGAGGAAAGTAAAAATATTTGGAAAGGAACTTAGTTTTGATTTGCCGAGTGAGGCTGATGAATCGGTTTTTGATGAGATTTTTCGTGATGGGGAATATAGGATTGTGGACTCGATTATTGCGAAGGCTAAGACGATTTTTGATGTTGGTGCGCATATTGGGCTTTTTTCTGTTTATGCTTCTTTGCTTTCTGATGCGAAGATTACGGCTTTTGAGCCATCGGTGGAGAATTTCGCTTTGATGAAGGAGAATTTAAAAAGAAATGGTGTGAGGGATGTTGTTTGCAAAAATGTGGCGGTGGGAGCTGAGGCTGGGGAGCGTGAATTTTTCTTGAGTGAAGATTCGCATAATCATAGTTTTTATGGAGAGGGTGATTCGGTCAAAGTGCGAGTTTCTCAGTTGAAAAGGGGATGTGATTTTTTGAAAATGGATTGTGAAGGGGCGGAGTTTGAGATTTTGCCTTCTTTGGATTTGAGTCTATTTGGAGCGATTTTTGTGGAATATCATCGTGAGCCTTCTAGTTTGGTGGCGCTTTTGGGGAAGAATTTTTCTGTGAAGAAATTTCCGTCGAATTATGATAAGAATATGGGGTACCTATTAGCGACTTAGTATGAAAGATTTCCAAAAAACAATTGAGATAGCCGAGGATCGCAAAGGTGGAGCTGCGGCTTTGAAGAGTTTGTTGCCGCGGGCTTTGAGTGCGAAGGAGTTGGCAAAGATTCCGGATCACCGGTTTTTGGCGATGATGACGAGGGGGATTTTTAATGCGGGATTTGCGTGGAAGGTTATTGATGTGAAATGGCCTGATTTTGAAACGGTTTTTCTGGGATTTGATCCTTTGAGATTGGCGGCTTTGTCACCGGAGGTTTGGGAAGGATTTGGCAGTGATAAACGTGTGGTGAGAAATATGCAGAAGATTTTGGCGGTAAAAGAAAATGTTTTTTTTATGTTAGAAATTGCTGAGGAATATGGAAGTTTTGCGAAATTTATTGCTCAGTGGCCGAGTGATGATTTGGTGGGGCTTTTGAGTTTTTTGAAGAAGCGTGGTTCGCGTTTGGGAGGAATGACGGGTCAGTATTTTCTTAGGAGGATGGGAAAAGATTCCTTTTTGCTTTCACGTGATGTGACGCAGGCGTTGAGGAATGCGGGGGTGGATGTGCCGGAAATTGTTAGTTCGAAGAGGGATTTGAAGTTGGTGCAGGAGACTTTTAATAAATGGCATCAAGAAACCGGTTTATCTTATTCTAATCTTTCTAGAGTATTGGGATATTCTGCTGGAATAAATCATGAACACGTGCGGCTTCAGAGTGAAATGAAGAGGTTTGCACTTTAGGTGTTTTTCAGTTTTGGCGAATAGGGTTTTCCGCCTTCTGTCTGCGGTTAAATCGACGTTTTTATTCTGGGGATATCCCCAGATATTGAATTATTTGCTTTGGTCTCCTACTTCTTTTGCGGCTGCGGCGATGGCTTCTTGGTCGCCGAGGTAGTAATGTTTGATTGGTTTGAGGTCGTCGTCGAGTTCGTAAACTAGAGGGACGCCGGTGGGGATGTTTAGGCTTGAGATGTCTTCGTCAGAAATGTTGTCGAGGTGTTTTACGAGGGCGCGGAGAGAGTTGCCGTGCGCTGAGACTACTATTTTTTTGCCGTCTTTTAGTTGAGGTACTATTGTTTCGTTCCAATATGGTAATACGCGTTCGATGGTGTCTTTTAGGGATTCTGTTAGAGGTAGTTGATCTTCGGGTACGTCTTTGTATTTTTCTTCGTGTCCAGGCCAGCGTTCGTCTTCTTTTGTCAGTGCTGGAGCAGGAACGTCGAAGCTGCGACGCCAGATCATAACTTGTTCTTCACCTTTTTCTACTGATGTTTCTACTTTGCTGAGGCCTTGGAGTGCGCCGTAACTTTTTTCATTGAGGCGCCAATCTTTTTCAACGGGAATCCACATTAGGTCCATTTCTTCGAGAGTAAACCAGAGAGTTCTGATTGCGCGTTTTTGGTATGAAGTGAAGGCTAGGTCAAAAGTGTAACCTTCTTCTTTGAGGATTTGGCCACTTTCTTTTGCTTCTTCAACTCCTTGTTCGGTCAAATCGACATCGGTCCATCCGGTGAAGAATTTTTTTTTGTTCCAAGTGCTTTGGCCGTGTCTGAGTAGTACTAGTTTGATCATTGTCGACACTATATATTAGTCTTTTGAAATTGCAATTTTTATTCCTAGACCGATGAGGATTGCGCCCATTGTGCGTTCGATGTGGTGTTGGAATTTGGAGAATTGTTTTTTGATCATTTTTTGGGATAATCCGATGGATATCAGTGTGAAAAGTAGGAAAGTGTTGATAAACATTACTAGTCCGTAGATTACTTGAACGCTTTTTGGAGTTGAGGGATCGATTACTTGGGTGAAAACGGCGAGGAAGAAAATTGTTGCTTTTGGGTTGAGGGCGTTTGTGAGAAATCCGATTTTGATCGCTTCTTTTGCTGAGGGAGTTTTTTGAGTTTTTTCTGATGAAATTTTTAATGTATTTGCTTTTGATCTAAGTGCTTTTATGCCGATGTAGATCAGGTAAGCAGCGCCGATTAGTTTGATTGTTGAAAATAAAACGACTGATTGTGAAATGATTAGTCCGATTCCGATTAAAGAATAGAAGACGTGTACGCAGATTCCGATAGAAATGCCGAATGCAGTGTAGATTCCGACTTTGCGATTGTGTACGAGGCTATTTTTGGCAACTACGGCAAAGTCAGGTCCCGGACTGACAACGGCGAGGAAGTGGATGAGGATTACTGTTAAAAGTTCTGGAAGATATTGGCTCATAATGTGTTTTTTTGTTAAGTTGAGTGTAACATGAAATTTAAATACTTCTTTTACGCGGTGGTGATAGCTCTAATATTGGAGTTGGTTATTTTTCAGCCTTCCAATGATCGTGAGTGGAAATCAGATCAAACTGAGCTTTCTTATGCGGAAATTGGTGTGGAAGAAGTGGAGATTTTTAATATTCGTAATATTGATTATCGGGATGTTGATGACTTTGATGTTAGTTATTACGATAAGACTTTTAGGCTTGAGGATTTGAAATCGGTGGATTTTTTGGTGGAGCCGTTTTCTGATTTTGAGGGGCCGGCGCATACGCTTTTGAGTTTTGGTTTTGAGGGGGATGAATATGTTTCGATTTCAGTGGAGATTCGGAAGGAAGTGGGGGAGGAATTTTCTCCTTTGAAGGGTTTGTTTAGGCAATATGAGCTTCAGTATGTGATTGCTGATGAAAGGGATGTGATTAAGTTGAGAACAAATTATCGTAAGGATCAGGTTTATCTATATCCGATGAATGGTAGCCAAGAAGGCATGCAGAAGATGTTTATTTCTATGCTAACGCGAGCGAATAAGCTCAAGGATGCGCCGGAGTTTTATAATACTTTGACTAGTACTTGCACCACGAACTTGGTGGATCACTTGAATGAGGTGCGTGAAGACAAGTTGTCAGCTTGGAATTATAAAGTTCTTTTGCCGGCGTTTAGCGGAGAATTGGCTTTTGATGCTGGGTTGATTGATACTGATTTGTCATTTGAAAAGGCGAGAGAACATTTCCAAATTAATGATCTTGCTGAGGAGTATGGCGATAGTGATGATTTTTCTGTGAAAATTAGGTCAGGCCGCTAACGATAATAGTTGCTTTGGGTGCTTTCTTCAAAGGAGGAGGGGCAGTTTCCGCTGCCTTCGTTGATGGCCATCTCTGTGTCGGAGATGTTTTTGAAATAGATGTATTCGTCGTCGTCTTGGTAGCAGTGTTCTGTAGTTATTTCTCGGGGAAATTTGAAAGTGCTGTTATAGGAGCGTATTGTGATGTGCTGTTTGTTGCTGCGTACGATTCGCAGTTCGTTATTGTCTATTTCTTGCACAATTGCTAGTTGTTTTTGGGCTTCGGAGGGGGAGTCGTACCAAGCGCCTTGGATTGTGCCTTTGAGGTCTTGGTCGGCGGAACGACACTCATTGTTGGTGTTTACGATTGAGCCGCCGAGAGTGGCGAAACGAGCGTAGTAGGCGATTTTGACATCGGATTCAAAGTAGTCGTAGGGACATGCCGAGTTGAAGTCGCGCCATCCACGTTGACGCTCGGGATTGGCGAATTGGTTTTCTTGATTGATGTCATAAAGCCCAAAGTCGAAGCGTTTTGCTTGGGTGGTGCCGGAGCTGTAGCCGAGGAGTTCGCCAGCTTTGAATTCGATTAATAATGGTGGGATTGTGCCGTTGGTTTGGGTTCCTACTTGAGGAGTTTCTGGTAGTGCCGAGATAATTTTTGCTACTGGGCTGGTGAAGTGGTCGAGGAGAAATATGATTTCACAACTTGTTTGGAATGTGAGCATGTATTCGCTGCGGGCTGGGTCTTCTGAGTAGTGTACTCCGGCGATCAACATGCTGTCAGTGGGGGCGTAGATGGGGATTTCATTGCCTTTTGCACTTTCGATGTAGGAGTGGGATTTTATTACGTCTCCATTTGGTGAACCGGGTGGGATGATTGCTGAAATGTCTTGAAAATTGACTAAGCTGTGGGAAAAAATTAGATTTGGATTTTCTGTGCAGGGCACAGTAGAGCCAAAAAATGGTGAAGTTGGCCCAGTGATTACAATTTCTTCGATGGGTGTTTCGATGGGTGTTTCCACAGGGTTTTCGAAAGGTGTTTCACTGATGTATGGTTCTTGATTGGGTTGTGGTATCCATTCTGGCCAGCTGAATTGTGAGAGATTTTCTTCCTTCATATAACTTATTTGAAAAGCTAATTCGGCAAATTGTCCGCGAGTTATGGATTGCCCGGGATCAAAGGTGTCGATTTCTAAGTTGGGGAAAATGGCCAGTGCATAAGCTGTGTTGACGAAAGGTTCGTACCAATCTTGGGCAGGTTTTTGTTCTGGGATCGCTATGTCATTGGCGAGAAAGATGATCTTGAGTGCTTCGACAATATTAGTATTGGCTTCCGGGCGAAATGTTCCGTCGGAGTTGCCGGAAATTATTTGATTGTTTTTGGCTTCGACGATGTAACGCATATACCATGCATGGGCTTGTACATCGGGAAATCCAGCTGTTTCTGTTTCGGATACTTCGGGACTGGGATAGTTGGCGGCGTCCATTACTATTCTTAGTAGTTCGACACGATTGATGGGTGTATTTGGTCTAAAAGTCCCGTCTGAGTAGCCGGAAATTATTTCTTTGTCTTGGAGGTAAGTAAGTATTTCGTAATAGTGATGTCCGGGAGCGTCGTCTTTTGGACCGGGCACATCGCTAAAGCCTGAAGAAACTATTGCGGTGAGGATGAGGAGTGAGAGGAATTTTTTCATAACGCTATTTTAGCATATTGGCTTCGTGTATACTCCGCTGGTATTTATTAAATTTAAAAAGATGACTCATTATATTTGTAAAGGTGGTTGTGGAGGAACTCTTCCGGATATTGGGATTTGTGAAGGTGATGGTTGTGCGAATCAGTATGAAATGATGGAGGAATGCGAATGTACGGATGGAAGTCATGGAATGGAGGAGGTGGTTGAGACTAGGGATTCTAATGGTGTGATTTTGCAGGAAGGTGATAGTGTGCAGCTTATTAAGGATTTGGATGTAAAAGGTTCTTCTATTAATTTAAAAAGAGGAAAAGTGGTGAAAAAGATTAGATTAATTGGTGATACGGAGAATGTTGAGTTTAAAGAAGGCAAAACGACTATGGTTTTGAAAACTTGCTATGTAAAGAAAGTGTAGTCGAAGCGTTGACAAATGCAGAACTTATCTGTATAGTCCATGCCTATGTTACAAGATGATAAAGAAAGAAAGGATTTTCAGGGGCTGGGTATTGTGCAGCCTTTGCTTGATAGGATCACAGAACTTGGTTTTGTAAAACCTACTCCGATTCAGTTTAAAGCGATTCCGATTGCTACTGGAGGCGAAGATGTTGTAGGTATTGCTCAGACTGGTTCAGGTAAAACTTTGTCTTTTGCGATTCCGATGATTCAAGATGTTGGTGCGAGTAAGAAAATGGGACTTGTTTTGCTACCTACTCGTGAGTTGGCGGTACAAGTTGAGGAGGTTTTTAAGAAAATTGCAGGGCCTTTTGGTTTAAGAACTTCTATTTTGATTGGTGGTACTAATATTAATCCACAGATTAGAGAGTTGAGGAATAAACCGCATATTATTGTGGCTACACCGGGACGTTTGATTGATCATGTTGAACAAAAGAACATTTCTTTGGCTAATGTTGGAATGTTGGTATTGGATGAGGCGGATAGAATGTTGGATATGGGATTTGCTCCACAGTTAAATAGGATTCTTTCATTTATGTCAAAAGATCGTCAAACAATGCTTTTCTCGGCAACTATGCCAGAGAAAATTGCTGCGATTGCACAACAGTATATGAGATCTCCTTTGAGAATTGAGGTGGCTAGGCCAGGTACGACTGCTGCCAAGATTGAACAAGAGGTGTTTATTGTACACAAAGATGACAAGATGGATTTGCTTGAAAGACTTTTAAATGAACATGATGGTTCTGTTTTAGTTTTTTCTCGTACAAAACATGGTGCTAAGAAAATCGCTCTTAAGATTCGTCAAATGGGGCATAGCGCTGATGAATTACATTCAAATCGTTCTCAAAATCAACGTCAAAAAGCTTTGAAGGGTTTTGAAAACGGTAAGTTCCGTGTGATGGTGGCGACTGATATTGCTGCTCGTGGAATCGACGTGGAACATTTGGCTTTGGTGATCAATTTTGATCTACCTTCTCAAACCGACGATTACACTCACCGTATTGGTAGAACTGGTCGTGCCGGTCGTGAAGGAAAGGCGATTTCATTTGCTTCTCCTGAGGAGAAAGGTGATATCGGACATATTCAACAGTTGATTAATATAGTTTTGCCTATTAAATCTTCTTCTGGTGAAAAAATGGAATCAGTGACAACTTCAACAGGTCGTCAAGTAACTACTTTGAGCGGTGCGAAGCGCAAAGGTGGTGGTGGAGGTGGCGGACGTGGAAGTTCTAGACAGGGTGGGGGAAATGCCCGACGTGGTCCGAGTAATTATCGTCGAAGTGGACGAGGCCGTTAGTTTTAGTTTAGGAACTTATAATTCTGATAGGCTTTTTCTGAGAGGATGATTTCTGGTTTGTCTGGGGCGTATGGGGATTTTACGTCGATGCCGTCTTGGGTTGTACGCTGCCATAATGTGTAAGGGTTCATGGAGTGTAGTCTTTCTAGGGCGCGAGTTTCTGGGGATTTGTTTGGTAGGGCTATTCCATATTTTTTCAGGAATTCTTCTTCTTGTTTAATTGTTTTCCAAGGTTTTTCTTTTGTTTCTTTATTTGAAAGTGGGAAATAGTCGTTGGCTAGGGTTTCGTGATATTCAAAAGGGGAAATTTCCATTGGAAACATTTCACCCCATTCTTCTTTTTCGATCATTTTTTCAATAATTTTGGCTACTGTTTTTTCGTATTCTTCAGGACTGTATTGTTTGTTGAAGATACAATGTTTTTTTCGTTTGAGACCTGTGCATCCGAAACAATGTTCGCAATTTTGGCAGTTCATAAGGTAGTAGCAATTTTGGTTGTTAGTTACATAAACCCCAAAAGCGCAGTCAGTACAACCGAGGGAGCCGATTTGTTCGTAGCATTTTGAGACGTTGAGTCCGGTGATTGTGCAATCATATGAAAATTGCATGGTGCCTCCGGTTAATTCGCAGTATCTGCAATCTTCTTGATAGAAAATATCGAAACAGTCTTTGCAGTTTTTGGCATGTCTTACGAGGTCGCCACTGCAGTTTTCGGCGTGAGCGTTGCGATTGAATTTGCGAGGAAATTTCAGTGAAAATTCTCTGAAAAATTCTTTGAACTTATCTAAGTTTTCTCTTTTTGCCAAAATTCCATTAATTTTTTCTTTATATTCTTCAGGTGAATATTTTTTGTTAAGGAAACAGTATTCTTGATGTTTTAGTCCGACACAGCCGAAGCAGTTTTTGCAGGAAATGCAATCGATCAAAAATGATGATTCGCTACAAGTTTTGGAATATTTGCAGAAGAAACATTCATAACAACTTTCACAGCTAATGCATTCGTAAATAAATTGGCATTCGATGTTGGAAAAGCCGTCGATGTCGTAGTTGCATTTGTAGGCAACTCGTGAGTAATAGCAGTTTTGTGATTCAAAAGAGGCGATGCAGAGATAACAGTCTTTGCAAAAACCACCATAGTTACAGAAATCACAATTTTCCATATTGTTTGTGATATTTAGTGATCGAACGGGGACTTTTTCCACTAATTCTCCAAATTGTTCGAAAAATGCACGTTCGTAATTTGGCTCCATTCCATAGTCCATGACATCCCAGTCGTCTCCCATCCAATCTTTGAAGTAGTAAACTTTGTTTGGCTTGTCCGGTGAAAACGCTGATATCATTTTGCGTCCCGTGAGGTCACAAGTGCGATGATATAAATGACGTTCATTTCTGAAAGCCATGCGGCGTTGTCTTCGTTTTTCTGGAGAAAGTTTTGGTGGGGGAATTATGAATTTTTTCCCATCAAAAATGGGAGACATTGATTCGTAATAATCTAGATCTTCTTGTGGGGTGTGCATGTTTGGAGGATAGCATAATTGTTTAATCGTGTAATAAAGTGCATACTATCGTCAATTTCCTAACCCTCATTTATATGGAAACTTCTATTTTTATCGCTCAAGTTGTTGGTGTGACTTACCTTGCTCTCGGCTTGGGTATGCTGATGGATCAGGCTTATTACAAGAAAGCCCTCGATGACATGATGAACTGTCCTTCGTTTATTCTGCTGGCCGGAATGATGGCTTTGATTATTGGTTTCTTGATTGTGAATGTTCATAATTTCTGGGTAAGGGATTGGACTGTTTTGGTGACAATTATTGGTTGGGGATCTTTGATAAAGGGTGTGCTTCTCTTGCTTGCACCAAAAAAGTTCACAGCTTTTTCCAAAAATATAATGAAGAACCTTCATACTCAAGCGATTTTTGTCGTGATAATGGGTGGAGTTTTCACTTATTTTGGGTTTTTCATGTAAACTTGGCGCATGGGAAAGATTGGTAAAAAAGATCGTAAGAAGAAGCTTAATAAATATGATAATTTGAGCAAACCCCAGGCTGAGTTGGATTTCCATGGCCTGGGGGGTATGACTATGTCTAGAGTGAGGGATATGACGGATGAATTTATTGAGGAGTGTAGGGGGCGTGGTCTGAACAAGGTGCTTTTTATTACTGGCAAAGGTTTGCATTCCAAAAAGGGCATGCCGATTATTAAACCGTTTTTGAAAAAGTATCTTTCCAATAAGAGTTTTGTGGATCGGGTTTATGAAGGGAGGTTTGATCGTGGGGGAAGTGGGACTTTGGAAGTTGTGTTTAAGTGGTAGAGGTCGTTGAGGCTGTTACTCTTGACATTTCAGCCTTAAATGCTAGTATATTGGCTTTAAAAAGCCAATATGTCTGAGTTTAATAAAAATCCGGAGGAGGTAGATGTTGATGATTTTGAGCGTGGTCTTCGAAGAGGCACTCTTCTTAAGGAGCGTGTTTTTAAACTTGGAAGGGCTGTTGCTCTTGCAGCGATACTTTTTGGTGCTGGGACTGGTGTTCGTCGGGTAATGAATGCTGATTGGGGTACTGAGGTTGCAGGTGAGCATAATGGAAGTCTGGATCATTTTCAGAAAGATCAGTTGCGTGATAAATATGCTGATGATTTTGAGTCGGCAGAGGAGGTGAGTCCGGAAGTAGTAATAGATTTTTTTATTGAGGTAGAGCAATTTGCAAATGTTTTTAAAACTGGTCCTCTTGCTGGTGTTAGGGCTGAAAGTGCAAAGCTTGAGTTGAAGTCACTGATTGCTAGATCGCTTGAGTTAAAGAAAGAGTCTAAAGGTGAGGAAGTGTATGACAGTTTGTATTTGTTGCTCAAGAACAGGATTGCTAATGAGTATTTTTTGAATGAGGAGGCGTCATTGATGACTAATTTGTTGGCAAAAAATGCGTTTTTTGAGGGCAGTGGTATGGGGAACTGTTCTGCTTTCGCCAAGACTTTTGGTTTAATGTTGTATGGGACTTTTTATGAAGAGATTAAAAAAGGTGAGGTTGAGGTGTATTTTGAACATTTAGATATTAGTAATCGTGATAGTAGTCATACGAGGATTATTTTGAGGGATGGAGATAAGTATCACGAGTTTGAATTTACAATTGAGCCTGGTTTTCATCGTGTAAGTAGTCGTGAAGATTTTGATCCTGAGAGTCGTACACTTTCGAGTTTCAGGGACATGTATAAGATGTTGATAGAAGGATATGAATCGTCTTATTCGGGTGGTGGAGGTGTTTCAACTGGTGATCCTTTTGTTCTTCCTGATCCGAAACGTAGTGAGAGAGTGCCTGATGAGAACAAGATGAGTGTTAAGGTCTTGCTTGCTGAGGTGGAGGGTATGGATTCTGTGCATGATCCGTTTGGAGACGTGAATTTGGCGAAATTGCTGGATTTAGGAGATGAATTTAGAAAACATCGTTTGCGTTCAATGAGTGTGGATGATGAAATTTGGAATAGGGATATGCCTAGAAAGTTTGGTGATGAAGATTTGAGTTTAGCTTATGTTAATTTTGTTTCTAAAGTTCGATCGTTGATTTCGAGAGTTGATTCTGAGTTTGAGGGAGAATTTGATGTTTATCGTTATAAAGCTCATTTTTTATGGATGATAGCTGATTATGATGAATCGATTATTAGTTATAAAAAAGCTGTGGAATTTTCTGATGATTCTGATTATCAATTGGCTGATGTATTTCATTATCTTAATGTAAAAGAATTGTCATTGGATTTTTATCATAAAGTTTTAGATGCTGAAGTTAAGAATCCTGAGGGATATCGTTTGTCAGTTATAAAGGTGGCTAGAGCTTATGCTGGGCAGGGGGAGTATGAGGGTGCTGCATATATTTATGATTTTTTGAATAAAAAAGCGCCAGTAGGACATAGATCTATTTATGCAATTGATTTCTATTATTGGGCTTATGGATATTATGTTCTTGATATGAGGGTTGGTGGTAAGGCTAATTTTGAGTGGACGCTTGAAACTTTGAATATTGGAATTGAATTAAACGAAGAGGGGGAGATTGAAGATCCTAGACTTTTGCAGTTAAAAAAGATGATTGAGGCGCAGATGTAGCACTTTGGAAGTTGTATTTTCTTTTGGGGAAGTATAATATTTGTTGAGAATTTACTTATTTTCATGAATATTAAAAAACGAATTGCGGCAGTTTCACTTTTGTTTTTTGTGATGAGTAGTTTTTGTGTGGCTTCTGATTTTCATGTGGAGGTGGAGGGAGAGCAATTCGTGGAAGTGGGAGAGTGTTGTTCTAGTGAAGATGATGTTTTGAAGGTGAGGGATGATGATTTGCCGATTGTTGGTGATGTGCAAGGTGATGTTAGTTTGGCTATTGTTTATGTTGATGGTGCTGATGAATTTGAGGGTTATGCTTCTGAGATTGCTGAGAATCGACATTTGCTTGAGCGGTTGAGGTTATTAAGAACTGTTGTTAGTTTGGAATAGGTCTGCTTGGCAGAGGTTCTTTTAAACTAATTAATTTTTAATAATTTAGTATGGGATATTCAGAAGATAAGTTGAGCAAAAAAGAGAAGCAGGCTGAGAGATCGCATCTTGCTGCTAAAAAACAAAAACTTAAATCAATGAAATCGTTTTTGATGTGGGGACTTTTGCTTGTGGTGGTGATTGGAGGATTGAGTTTTATTATTTCGAAGGCAACTGTCGAAAGGCAAGGAGTTCATCATACTATTCAGGGTAGTGAGCATATTGTGGTAGGTGGTGCGCATGCTGCTTATACTACTAATCCTCCTACATCTGGGGATCATCATGCCAATGCGGCGCGATGGGGGATTTATGATTCTTCTTTGCCGGATGAGCAGTTGGTTCATAATTTGGAGCATGGTGGTATATGGATTTCTTACAAAACTTTGGGAGAAGGTGAGTTGGCGCAGTTGGAAGATTTTGCCAATGATCATTCTCAAAGTGTGATTCTGACGCCTCGTGCTGCGAATGATAGCAATATTGCTTTTACTTCGTGGGGTAGGCTCTTGGAGATGGATGTTCTTGATATGGGAAAGCTAGAACTTTTTTATAAAGGGAATAAAAATAGATCGCCTGAGCCACTTGCTGGCAGATAATATTTAACAAATTTTCTTATGAAAAATAAAGTTTCTAAAGGTTTAATGTTTGGTACTTTTGTGCTGGTTTTGGCTGCTGCGTTTCTTTTTAGTTCAAAAGTTGGGAATGATTTAATTTCTAGTGTGGATGTTTCGGGTGCAGATGTTAATGGTAAGTCTTACAATGAGGCTGCCTATGATTTGGACGTGAAGTATCTTTCTTTGTTGGAGGACACTGTTTTGGTGAAATTTGGAGATGAGGAATTTGAGACAAATTTGAGGGCTTTGGGTGTTGATTTTGATACCTACAAGACTTTGGAATTAGTTTATGAGGCTGCTGCTGATCGTAGTTTGTTGAGTAGTTTGACTGCTTCAGTGCTTGATAGTGATGATGAGTTGGAGGTTGATACAGTTTTTGAGATAGATCGTGGGCAGATGGAGAAGGAAATATTGAGTTTTGTGCCATTGGCAAATTCGCCAAGTGATGCTGAGGTTGTTGTTGATGAAGGGGTGGTTGTGACTGCTAATGAAGCTGGATTTTATTTAGATTTTGATGATGTTTATGATCAAATGTTCAACGCTTTAGTGGAATTGGAATTGCCTAGTATTGATTTGAAGAAGAGGTTGTATAGTGCAGCTCAGTTGGCTGAAGATGCTGAGATTTTGGCTTCAATTTTGGCTAGAGAAATAGTCTTTAGGCCTGTTGATTCGGAAGAGTTAGATTATTCTAAGATAGTCAAAGTTCAGTCGGATTGGGTTAGTGTAGAGGGGGGCAATGTGGAGTTTGATAAGGAGGCGATTGAGGCTTATGTCTTGGAGGAAATTGCTTTGGAAGTTGAGGTTAAGCCGACAGATGCTATTATCAATAGTTTCTCTGCTGATGCTGATTATGCTGATGTTTCTGCAGTTGCTAGGCATGGTAGGAGTTTGGATTTGGAAACGACTGTTCATCGAGTAGTGGTTGCGAGTAGTGGTCGTTATGGTGGTGATAATCCAGTGTTGATGGAGTTTTATTCAGCTTTGGCTGGTGTCAAAAATGAGAGTGGAGTGGATCTTGGTGCAATGGTTTTGTTGGGGCAAGGGCGTTCTAATTTTTCAGGATCTCCTGCTGGAAGAGATTTTAATGTAAGGAAAGGTTTGAATGAAAAGTTTAATAATGTGTTATTGGCTCCCGGTGAAACTTTTTCTTATAATGCTTTGCTTGGGCCTGTTACTCATAGGGCCGGGTGGCAAGATTCTTTGGCAATTTTTGGTGGAGGCAAGTTAGTGCCGGTTCCCGGAGGTGGGCTTTGTCAGGTTTCTACTACGATGTATAGGGCTTTGGTTAATTCAGGCTTAAATATTATTGATAAGTCTAATCATAGTCTTTATGTGCATTATTATAAGGCTTATGGTGATGGTTTGGATGCCGCAATATATCCAGGTTCCAAGGATTTGAGATTTATTAATGATACTCCCTCTTACCTTTTGATTCAGGCTTATGCTGGTGGTGATGATGGTTTTATAAATGTTTACGGTACTCCTGATGGACGTTCTGTTGCTTTGGATGGGCCGTTTTATGCCGGTCAGGTTCCTGATGAATTCAAAGGGAGGGTCAATCCTCGTTCTAATCAAATCATGTGGATTCAGCAAATAACACGTCCTAATGGTGAAGTTGAGGAAAAGATTTTGACTTCTACTTATCGGTCTGCAGTTAGGTAATATATTTATAATCACTTTCCTATGAAAAAATCACTGATCGTTTTATCTTTATTTCTTGCCGGCTGCTCCTCTGTGAGTGAGCCGGTGGGGGATCCCGTTCCGGAGTTGGTGATGGATGAGGGGGTTATTGTTGTGGAGGGTAGTGAATTCAGTTTTAGTCCTGATGATATTTCTTTGCCGGCTGGTGAGGTGAGGCAAATTTTGTTTAAAAATGTCGGACGGGCGCCTCATGATTTTGTAATAGAAGGTACGGATATCAAGACTTCGATCATTGCTGCTGGTGGGGAAGAATTGATTGAATTTACTGTTCCTGAAAATGGTTTGTATTCGATTTATTGTTCGGTTCCGGGTCATAGAAGGTCGGGGATGGAGGGGGATTTTATTGCTCAGTAGAATTTTTAATTATGCAAAAGTTTTGGAAAGATAAAGAAGGCAAGATTGTTATTATTCAGACTCCTAATGTCCCGTTGACGATTTGGTTTGTGAGCATGATGTTGACGAAAATTTGGTCGGATCATGCTTACTTTTTTGAACATGTTTCTTTTGGGGCGCTTTTTGTTTGGGCTGCGATGGAAGT
>JAESSS010000046.1 GCA_016763975.1 Candidatus Altimarinota bacterium | reverse complement strand
TTATGGTAAGGGGGATTGTCGTAAAGGGCAATCTGAAACACAGTGGATCCTTGAGCATATTAAAAGTAATTTTCCAGAGTATAAAGCTATGTGTTGAGAAGTTTTGACGTACTTTCTATCTCAAATCTTATTAGTACTCTTCATCAAATTATGCTAATTTTGCTGCGGTAATTTTAATGTTAAAACTATGTCTACTCAACAAGATATTGCAGGGATTTTGCTCGACAAGAAAGCGGTAAAGGTTTCGATTGATCCGCCTTTTAATTGGGCTAGTGGCATTAAGTCGCCGGTTTATTGTGATAATCGTTTGATGATTTCTTTGTGAATGCGCGTCAGATGATTGTGCAGGCTTTTAAACAAATGATTGAAGAGGAAAATATTAAATTTGATGTGATTGGTGGTACTGCGACGGCGGCGATTCCTTGGGCAGCATTTTTGGCTGTAGAATTGAGGATGCCGATGGTTTATATTCGTCCAGAAAAGAAAGAACATGGTACTGGCAAACAAATTGAAGGTCATTTGGAGGAGAATTCTCGAGTTTTGATTGTAGAGGATTTGATTTCGACTGGAGGTTCGTCGGTCAAAGCTGTACAAGCTGTGCGTGATGCTGGTTGTGAGGTGCAGGATGTTTTGGCGATTGTGTCTTGGGAAATTCCGAAAGCGATTACGCGTTTTGAAGAGGCTGGGGTTCAGATGAGAACTTTGACTGATTATACGAATATCATTAAATTGGCTGCAGAAAGAGGAGATTTGCCTGATGATAAGTTGGAAATTGTTTTGAAGTTCAAAGAAGATCCGGCTGGATGGGCTGAGAAGATGGGATTATAAATTGTTAATAAATTTTTAGATGAAAAACTTTGCAGATCAATTAATTGAGGCGGTAAAAAAGAAGGGTAATGCGATTTGTGTTGGTTTGGATCCGCGTTTGGATCAGATTCCGAAGTTTAATGTGGAAAATCATATCAAGGAAGGGGGCAGTCCGACTGAGATTGCGGCTCGTTCGATATTGGAATTTAATAAAGGAATTATTGATGCGGTGGCGGATATTGTGCCAGTTTGCAAACCACAGGTGGCATTTTACGAGATCTTTGGTGCTGATGGCATGCGTGCTTATGAACATACTTTGAAGTATGCGAAGGAGAAGGGATTGGTGACGATTGCGGATGTAAAAAGAAATGATATTGGTTCGACTGCGGCGGCTTATGCGAGAGCTTATTTGGGGGAGATGGAGTTGTTTGAGGGAGAAGATGAAGTAGTGATGCCGATTTTTGATGCGGACAGCGTGACGATCAATCCATATCTGGGTTGGGATGGTATTAAACCTTTTGTGGAAGAAGCGAGAAAGTACAAAAAAGGATTGTTTGTCTTGGTCAAAACTTCGAATCCGAGTTCTGGAGATTTGCAGGATTTGGAATTAAAAGAAGGTGGCTCGATTTATGAGGTGGTTGGGAATTTGGTAGATTCTTGGGGTGGAGAGGATATTGGTGAAAGTGGATATTCTTTTGTAGGAGCTGTGGTGGGTGCGACTTATCCGCAACAGGCTAAAGAGTTGAGGAGAATGATGCCGAATTCTATTTTCTTGGTTCCCGGTTATGGTGCGCAGGGTGGGGGAGCGGAGGATGTGAAACCTTGTTTTAATAAAGATGGATTGGGTGCGATTGTTAATTCTTCTCGTGGAATTATTTTTGCTTATGAAAAGTTGGAAGGATTTGCTCCGGAAGCTTTTGCTGATGCGGCAAGACAGGCTTGTGAAGAGATGAGAGATGATTTGGCTTCGATTTTTTAAACTTTGTCTCTTGGACCGGCTTGGAGACCTTGGGTACGGACGGCAAACATAATGTTGCCTCCTCCGCCTTTTGAGCCGTCGCCATACCAACGAGTGTTGGAGCGGACGTTGACTGTAGAAGTGTTGTTGTAGCGGTATTTGTAGATGCTTTCTAGTTTTGCAGCGTCTGCGGGGCTTTGTTTTGCGATAAAAGCGTGGCGGGTGGCAGGGTTGCGCAGCATGCGTTTGATTCTGCCTGTAGATCCACCTTTTTTTACAGGGATGAGGTCGATTTGGATGTGGTTTTGGTCGTGTTGAATGGCGATGAATTCTTGACCGTTGATTGTGATGCGGTCGCGTACGATTCCAACGTGGGCGTAAGTACGGTGGCCGAGGTAGGTTTTGTATTTTTGCCAAGCGACGACGTCACCTTTTTGATAGTTTTCAAATCCGAAAATAATTCCGGCAGTGTTGTGTTTTTCTTGGTTACCGCGGATTACATTTGCGATCAGTCTTGAGGCTGAAGCGCTGCGTCCTTGGCGGACGGTGCGTAGTCCGAGAATGTCGCTGACCATGCGAGCGCAACATTTTTCACCTCCGTTTTGTGGATGGTCTATTTCGTTGGAATGTACGTTCCAGTTGTATGTGACTTGTTGTACTGGGTGTTTTCCGCGTTGCATGAGGTGGTCGAGGCGCACGTTGCCTTGGAGTAGTAATTCCATTCCGTTTTCACGAGCGAATATTTTGGCTTCTGCAAGGGTCATTGAGCCTTGGATGAATAGTGCTTCGATCAGTTCTGCTGGGCGGATGGGATCTCCCAGTTTGTTGAAGAGTTCTTTGGTTTTTTGTGGATTTTTGACTAATGCATTGAGGTGTACGAGATGTGAAAGGTTGAAGCGGAAATATTGAGTTTTGAATTTATGTCCTTTGTAACTTGTGCCGTTTTGCATTGCCTTGATTAGGTCTACAGTTTCGCTAGGAGTGGCGATTGAAGCGGCTTTTTGATTGATCCAAGATTCGAGTTTTTCTGTGATGTCTTGGCCTGAACTTGAACGAATTGTTAGTTTGCCGTTTTCTCTAGAAACTTTAACTTTTTCACTTAATTTGTCTTTGAATTTCAGTTCCATTTCTCCTTCTTTTGGATTTTTTAATTGTTTGGTCCATTGTTTTTCCAGTTCGCTACAATCTGAATTCCATCCCAACATTTCTGCTGCTTTGCCGCCTAAACCAACGAGGAATAATCCTCCATTGATTTGCGATTTACGGTCAAAAGCGATGCCAAATTCTGCACTCAAAGCGTCGATGCGATTGAGATCTATGCGGGCTGAGCGTACTTGCTCTTTGCCTTTTTCTGTTAGTTTTAGTTTGTCGATGTCGCTTTGTCTGAGTGATGAGAGTGTAGAAATGGGGTGGTCGGTGCGGCCCATGTAGGCTCTGACATCTGCAGGTGTATTGATTGTGGAAGTGCGGAATTCTATTGCTGCGTCGCGTACGGATTCATAGTTTTGTTTTTCTGCTTCGATTGCTTTGGCATAGGCTTTGCTTTTTTCGCTAATTGATTTGAGGATTTTGATTTTGTATCCTCCAAAAATTGGCATGTATTTGCCTGTGCCATCATCTTCATAATATCCAACACGACCATTGATGATCATTCGTTTACCGATTTTTGTCTGGCCTCTACCGGTAATCTCAACATATGTGGCACTTGGAGGGAGAATGTCTCCGGCACCGAGTCCAAATTTGATTTTGTGATTGTTATCCAGTTCTTTTTTTACTACAAAATGATCTGCTTCTTTGCGTAAATAGGCATGAGAAAGGATGCGATATTTTTCTGCCAGATTTGCTTCCTTAAGGCCGAGCCATTCGTAACCACCCTGGAGATCTAATTCAGTAACCTTTGAGTTCTCAGCTTTATTTCTGATTTGTTCAGAGGTTTTTTCGAGTTGTTCTTGGTTTTCGTTTTTGTCGAAATATTGATTGAAATGTGGAGCGTGTTTTTGGAATTCGCTTTTT